>JANPGH010000101.1:0-34807 GCA_031423795.1 Elusimicrobiota bacterium
GCCGCGTGCCAGGAGAACGTCGTGATGATGGCCCTCTCGGCCAACTCGCAGCCGCATTTTACGACGATTGCGCAGTTCGTTCGGGAGCTGGGCCCGGCGATGATGGACCTCTTTGTCGGCGTTCTTCTGTACTGCGACGAGTTAAACCTGATCGGCAAGGAGATGTTCGCGATCGACGGCTGCAAGTTCTCGTCGAATGCGTCGAAGGAGTGGAGCGGGACGCGCGCTGAGTTCGAGGATAAGCGCGACAAGTTCCGGGCCTCGGTTGCGAAGCTCGTGGCCCAGCACCGTACGATGGACAAGGGCGGCCTGCCGGAGTCCGTCCCGGGGAAACGGGCGAAGGAAGAGAAGGCAATTGAGTCCTTCAAGGCAAAGACGGCCAAGATGGCGTCGAGCCGCGGCGTGCTCCAGGGCTACAACGGCCTGGCGATGGTCGATTCCAAGCATCAGGTCATCGTGGGGGCAGAAGCGTTTGGCAAGGCCGACGAGGCGGCCACCTTCGGGCCGATGCTGGAGCAGGTGCGCGAGACGTTCAAGAAGCTCAAGGTGAAGAACATCTTCAAGAAGGCGAAGGTCTGCGCCGACAGCGGCTTCCACACGGAAGACAGCATGAAGATGCTTGCTGAGAAGAAGATCGACGGCTACGTGCCCGACAAGCTCTTCCGAAAGCGCGACTCGGCGTTTAAGACGGCGGGACAGCACAGGAGCTTCAAGGCCCTCATCGGCCGTAGCGGCCACAAGAAGAGATTCTTCTCGGCGGACGAATTCACCTTGGACGCGGAGAAAGGCAAGCTCATCTGCCCGGCCGGCAAGGAGCTCTATGTAAAAGACAGCAATTTCAAGACCGCGAACGGCTACCACGGCACGCAATACATGGCCAAGAAGACGGACTGCCGGGTCTGCGAACTCAGGTCCGCCTGCTTGCGCAAGTCGGACTCGCCGGCGCGGACCGTGTTCAAGGTGGAAGGACGCTGGGAGCAGGAGACCTTCTCGAAGAAGATGATCAAGAAGCTGGAGAGCGAGGTCGGGCGCTTTCTGTACGGGATGCGCATGGGGATCGTCGAGCCGATGTTCGCCAATCTTCGCCACATGCTCGGCCTCGAACGCTTCACGCTGCGCGGCAAGGCCAAGGTGAACATCCAATGGTTGCTCTACGGGCTTGTCCACAACCTTGGGAAGGTCCAGAGATTTGAATGTGCCGGAGCGGGCTGAGAAGGGGCTGGCAAAGGCCGCAAATACGCTGCATAATCATTCGAAGATTCTGGGAGGGCTAAAATCGCCGGGCAGCGCGAATTGCGCTGACAGCGGCGCCCTCAGTCAATAACTGCGTGAGAATTACGGCGGAAGAGCATGAAACCGATTTTTCTACAGCTTCGTTGGGCGATTATGGATAGAACCCGATCTGTTTCGCTGATTCTGAGTGCTCAGAATCTCGCATGAGAGTTTCAACGGCGTCGAACAGCTCATCGATATGTGATTCGTGCTTATCGAGACGAGCCCTCACCATGCCCTCGAGCTGTTTGAGTTTCTTGCTTCAGCGAGTCTTGTGAATGTGCTACTGCGCGCGCGCGAACGAACTCCCGGACCACTTGGACGCTCATGGCGATCGCGCGCGCCGCAGACCGTGGCGTTGCGCTATGTCCATTTCCAATTGCGAACTTCCGGCATGTCCTCGCCGTTTTCTTCGATATATCGCTTATGTTCGACCAGCTTGGCATTGAGATCCCGCTTCAAGCTGATGCCCTTCTCGCCGGTTTGAGGTAAGCGGTTGATGCAGTCCATCGCGAGGTGGAAGCGATCCAGCTCGTTTAATACCGTCATGTTAAAAGGCGTCGTGATTGTGCCCTCTTCTTTGTAGCCGCGGACATGGAAATTGCGGTGGTTGGCGCGGCGGTAGGTCAGGCGGTGAATCAGCCACGGGTAGGCGTGGAAGGCGAAAATGACCGGCTTGTCCTTGGTGAAGAGAGCGTCGAAATCCGCGTCGCTGAGTCCATGCGGGTGTTCGGTTTTCGGTTGCAGCTTCATTAGGTCGACGACGTTCACCACGCGAATTTTCAAATCGGGCAGACGCTCGTGCAAGATGGAAACGGCGGCCAGCGTCTCCAGTGTTGGCACATCGCCGCAACAGGCCATGACCACGTCAGGCTCGCCGCCGTGATCATTGCCAGCCCACAGCCAGGCGCCGATACCGTCGGCGCAGTGCTTGGCCGCGGCTTCCATCGTCAGCCACTGCGGCGCCGGGTGCTTGCCGGCGATGACGACGTTTACGTAATGGCGGCTGCGCAGGCAGTGGTCCATCACCGACAGCAGACAGTTGGCGTCAGGCGGAAGGTATACGCGCACGACCTCGGCCTTTTTGTTGACGACAAGGTCGATGAACCCGGGATCTTGGTGCGTGAAGCCGTTATGGTCTTGGCGCCAGACATGCGAGGCGAGCAAGTAATTAAGAGACGCAATTTTATGCCGCCACGGCAGACGCGAGGTGACCTGCAGCCACTTCGCGTGCTGGTTGAACATGGAATCGACGATATGAATGAACGCCTCGTAGCAGTTGAAGAGTCCGTGCCGTCCGGTGAGCAGGTAGCCCTCGAGCCAGCCTTCGCACTGGTGTTCGCTGAGCATTTCCATCACGCGACCCGTGGGTGCTAGGAATTCGTCATTCAGCGCGGTCTCGCCCACCCATTGGCGGTTAGTCGCTTCAAAGAGGGCTTCGAGGCCGTTCGAGAGCGTCTCATCGGGCCCGAAGACCCGGAAGTTCCGATTTTCATCGTTAAGCTTGACCACGTCGCGAAGGAAACGTCCGAGCACGTGCGTGTCGCCGATGCCGCGCACTCCCGGCGCGGGCACGTCGACCGCGTAATCGCGAAAATTGGGCATATGCAGGTCGCGGAGTTGAACGCCGCCGTTGGCGTGAGGATTGGCGCCCATCCGACGGCGACCAGTGGGCGCAAGATCGGCGAGTTCGGGCTTCAGGCGTCCCTTCTCATCGAAGAGTTCCTCGGGGCGGTAGCTCCTCAACCAATCTTCAAGGAGCTTCAGATGTTCGGGATGGGCGGCTGGGTCGGAGAGCGGCACCTGATGCGACCGGAAAGTGCCCTCGTTATTCCGGCCGCCGACCGTTTTCGGCCCGGTCCAGCCCTTGGGCGAAATCAGGATAATCATCGGCCAGCGTGGACGCGCGGAGTTGCCGCGGGTGCGGGCGTCACGTTGTATGTCTTTGATCCGTTCGACGGCCGCGTCCAGGGCCTCGGCCATCGCCTCGTGCATCGGCCCGGGTTCATGCCCCTCGACGAAGCGGGGCTCCCATCCATAACCGCGGAACAATTGGTCCAATTCTTCGCGGGGGATGCGGGCCAGGATGGTTGGATTGGAAATTTTATACCCGTTGAGATGCAAGATCGGCAGCACGGCGCCGTCGGTCGCCGCATTGAGGAATTTATTGGAATGCCATGCCGTGGCCAGGGGGCCGGTTTCCGCCTCGCCGTCGCCGACGACGCAGGCGACGATGAGTTCGGGATTGTCGAACGCGGCGCCGAACGAATGGCTAAGCGAATAACCGAGCTCTCCGCCCTCGTGGATCGAGCCCGGGCACTCCGGCGAAGCGTGACTGGGAATTCCGCCGGGAAATGAAAACTGGGTGAAGAGCTTGCGTAGTCCGGCCTCATCCTGGCTAATGTGAGGATAGATCTCGCTATAGCTGCCTTCGAGATAGGTATTGCTCACGACGGTGGGACCGCCATGTCCGGGTCCGGAGACGTAAATCATGTCGAGGTCGTATTTTTTGATGATCCGGTTCAAGTGCGCATAAATAAAGTTCTGTCCCGGGGTCGTGCCCCAGTGTCCCAGCAGCATGCGCTTGACGTCCGCCAGCGCCAGCGGCCGCTTCAGAAGCGGATTGTCGCGAAGGTATATCTGGCCGACCGATAGATAGTTGGCGGCCCGCCAGTAGGCGTCTATCTTTTGGAGTATTTCCGGCGCGAGGGTGCGGGCTTTCATGGTTCGCGTTGCAACTCGTCGATCCGCTCAACGAGATCCACAATGATGCAACCGGCGAAAACGTCGATATCCAGGCTGTGGCAGATTCGCTGAAGACGTCTGAGTCGGGCCACTTGCGAGGGAAGCAATTCAACGCTCTCTGGGCGAATGTCTTTCAAGTGGATGACATCATATTGTACGCATTGTCGAAGAAATGATGCTTCGATTCCTAGGAGAGTCGCAAATCCCTCCAATTGCGACAAATCTTCCGACTCGGGACTCATGTGCCGGCCTCCCGCAGCTCTTGATACAGCCGCTTCATCGAATCAGTCGTTTTGGCTGGAATATCTATTTGTACCACCGCATAAAGATCTCCGCTGGAGCTGTCCTCTTTACCCAAGCCCTTGCCCGCGATGCGCAAGCGCCGACCGGAATGCGTCTCAGCCGGGACGCGAATGCGAATTGGCCCCGCCAAGGTGGGGACGGAGATTTCCCCGCCCAGGGACGCTTCCCAAGGCATCAAGGTCACATTCGTCTCCAAATCGTCGCCCAAGACTTTATAGATGGGATGAGGCAGCAGGCGGATTCTAAGAAAAAGATCACCCGGCTCCCCGCCATTGGAAGAGGGGCCGCCCTGACCGCGAAGCCGCAATTTCATGCCGTTGCGGGCATGCTTGGGCAGATGCGCGGTGATGGCTCTTTCCTGCTTGATCTCGCCCACCCCGGCGCAGTTCGGACAAAAACTGTTTCCTTGGCGGCCAGAACCATGACAGACAGGACAGTGAACGGGTGCTTGGATGGAGAATTTTGTATCGCCGCCCCGGACAGAATCCTCCAGAGAAAGTGGCAGTTCGGCTTCAATATCCGGTCCTTTCCGAGGACCTCCCCGAGGGCGCTCGTTTCTTCCGAAACCCTGTCCCCCGGCGTTGCCATACATGCTCTCGAAAAAATCGCTGAAGCCTTCAAAGGAGTCGCCGTTTTGTTCGGTCCGATATTGGCGCGGGGCGTCTCCTCTCCCCGAGGTACGATTAGAATCTCCGTTTATTGGCCCAGCGTAGCCGACCTGATCGTATTTGCTTTTCTTGGAGGGATCGGAGAGTACCGCATAGGCCTCATTGATCTCCGCAAACTTATCTGTCGCCTTGACCTTGTCTTTGTCCGCCTGCAGGTCGGGATGATGTTGTTTGGCCAAGCGCCGGTACGCCTGCTTGATCTCCTCGGCGGAGGCTTCTTTCTTCACGCCGAGCGTCGTGTAATAATCTCTAAAGTCGTTGGACATAGCTCAGAACCGACTACGCGTTTTCCGGACGAGGTAAGCTCAGCCGCGCGGCCGGAAGTGTTCGCGAATTTTAGCCAAAATTTGGCGGTCAGTCATCTTGCCGACCGGCTCCACGCCGTCGATCCGGTCACCGAGCTCGTTCTGTTCGAGATGCTTTTTGAATTCTTCTTTTGCTTCTCCGGGGCCGAATATGAAGATAGCAGGCGACCCGCGAACCGTCGCGAGGACTTCATTGTAGAAGGACTTGAGATTGGTCTTGCTGCTGGTTTCCCGCATGTCGTCTGACGGTGCGACTTGTGGGCCATAGGAGGTCTTCGCGCGTTCGCCGCTGGAAAGGCGTAACTGTCTCTCGAGGTCCGTCGTAATCCCCCTTATTCCGTCGGCAGCTGCCGCACCAGCGGTCGCAACGACGGCCTGACGATGATCAATCCAGACGCCCGTTCTCATTTCCCTTCCCTGGGCCATCGGCGTCGCCGTCAATTCTTTATTGCGTTTATTCATTTTTCTCTTTCAATGGACTCGAGGATGAGCCCAGTACATTCTGTTTCATAAAGTATTTGGCGTCTATGCGAAGTAATACTTGGCCAAGAGCGTAATGTTACTGGTATCGAGCCCACTCTCCGGATTCCTCGCCGTACCGCCGTTTCGCGCTTCGTCGAAGGCGCCGGATGATTTTATTGCCGGAGGGATTTCACGCGACGACGGCGTCAAATCCGTGATTGCGCCGTTAGCCGCGGAGCGTGGCTAAGCGCGCTTCAATGGCGCGCGGTCCCGACGGTGATAAAATCATTCGGCGCCGCTGGACTATTCGACGCACCAGCTTTTGCCATCGTCTCGAACAACACCGCAACCTTTATAGCGCCTCCAACCGAAGCACTTGAAATTCACGCACGTGCCTTGGCATTCTCCGGCTTTACCGGTGCAGGCTTTGCCGGTGTCTTTGGTGGGCATGTTGCAGCCGAAAATCCGGCCCCTTCCCTGGATATGTCCCATCCATTTCCCACCGGCGGTAGCGCATTCTTTCTGTTGCTTCAGAACGGCCGCTTTCTCCGACAACTCTTGGGTCGTAGGGGAATATTGTTCGCATTTTATCGAGCGTGCCGATAAAATCGTCGACGCCTCGCCCGAAGTTGCGGAACCCATGCGATCAGGATTGATCAAAGAGAATTCTTCATAAGTCCCGTACAGGGGGTCTAAATTCATCTCGTTATTAGGAGGCTCATACATTGATGAGACCGCTTTGCAATCGGCGCCAAACCAAGGGCAAAATTCTTTTAGTGTTTTATTCCAATTCAGGGGAACTTTAGTCCAGCCCGGACATTTTTGCGCGAATAAGCTCGCGGGATTGAGCGTTAGGGCCAGCGTCGCAAAGAGCAGGGAACTCTTAATTTGCATTACGCTCCTTCTCCAGTAGAACGGCTCTCAGAGCGCGGCTTTGCCTTTCACGGCATAGCCGTGGACGACGTTCGATTTGCCCTTGAGCGTTAAAGGACCAAGGTCTTCGAAGATGTAAGCGTCGGCGGCCCCTTGCTGGATTTGCTCGCTGACGATGATTGACTTATGCAGTTCCTTGCACTGGGATTCGAGGCGAAAGGCTACGTTCACGCAGTCGCCGATCGCGGTGAAATCGTGGCGGGACGAGGTACCCAGCACGCCGAACATCGCCTCGCCCATGTGAATGCCGCAGCCGACGGAGAAGGAGAGCTTCGGATGCGCCGCGGAAAGTTGGTCGTGAAATCCGCTGGCCAAATCGACCAATTCGAGGGCGCTTTCGACGGGGCCCCGAACGATGGCGGAAGGCATTTCCGCCGATGGGAGCCAATATGACATTACCGCGTCGCCGATAAACTTATCAATCGTGCCGCCGTGGCGTTCGATGACAGCACTGGCATCGCGAAACCATCCGCCGATGAACGCGGGGAGCTCTTTGGCGGGAAGAGCTTCGGAGAGATGCGTGAAATTTCGGATGTCCACGACGAGAATGGAAATCGTCGCTGTCTTCATCGTGTCCTTGTATTCGGCAGTGGGCGCGGTTGGCGCACGCTGGGCGGTGAATCCCTCGAACACCAGGGTGCAGTCGGCGATCATTATCGTGTCCCCATCGTTGAGCTTGACGGGAGCTGTCACCAACCGTCCGTTGAGAAAAGTGCCGTTGGCGCTGCCTAGATCAAGAAGAAAGTAATTTCCGCGACCGAGAGGGCGAAGCAAGGCGTGTCCGCGTGATACCGACACGCTTTCTAAGACCAAGTCGCTCGAAGCCCCTCGGCCGATGGTCAATGCCCCCTGCAGGGGAATCGTCCGGGCTCGCTGACCGGGAAGAAATATTGAGAGTTTAGCCGTCATCGATGAATACGAATGCGCATATGGTTGGGAGTATAGTGGGGAGAGGGCCCGCTTGTCCAGGCTGCAGTTCGAATCATGTCCGCCGTAGGTCGGTCGGGTACGGCAAGTCCTTGTAGTAATCCTGCAGCGGCCGCACTCCCAGCGTCGCGCCTTGAAGCACGGAAATCGCATGCACGGCTGCGTTCACGCTGCGGACGTTCGTGATGCAGGGGATGTCGAGCTCGAGCGCGGTGCGCCGGATCATGTATCCATCGGCGCGCGCGCGCTTTCCGGAGGGGGTATTGATGACGAGGGAAAGGTTGCGCTGCTTAAGCAAGTCGACAACATCCGGCTTGCCTTCCCCGATTTTGGCGACGCGGTCGGTGGGAAGCCCGTGGCGTCCCAGAAAGTCGGCCGTGTCCCGAGTGGCGACGAGCGTAAATCCCATTTGGCGCAGCGCACGAGCGACGTGTAACACTTCGGCCTTGTCCGCATCGCGCACTGAAATGAACACGGAGCCGCTGGTCGGAAGGGAGAGTGCCGCGGCTTCCTGGCTTTTGGCGTACGAACGGGGGAAATCGACGTCGAGGCCCATCACCTCGCCGGTGGACTTCATCTCGGGTCCCAGGCGCGGATCCACTCCGGGGAACTTGATGAAGGGCATCACCGCCTCTTTGGTGGCCGTGTATGGCGGAACGGCCCCTTTCATCGCCGCTGCCGGGACCAAGGACTTTAGGGATTTTCCCATCATCACCCAGGTGGCGATGCGCGCCACGGGAAGCCCCGCGGCCTTGCTAACGAATGGGACGGTGCGCGACGCCCGCGGGTTGGCCTCCAGTACGTAGACGGTCTCGTCCTTGATTGCGTACTGGATGTTGATTAGGCCCTTGACCTTGAGGTAGAGGGCGAGTTTGCGGGTGTGTTCGCGGACGATCGCCAGAGTCGCCGGTTGAAGGGAGTGGGGGGGAAGCGTGCAAGCGGAGTCTCCGGAGTGAATCCCGGCTTCCTCGATGTGTTCCATGATCCCGGAGATCCACACGTCCTTGCCGTCGCAAACGGCGTCGACGTCGAGTTCGGTTGCGTCAGCCAGGAAGCGATCGATGAGTAGCGACGGGTGCGAGCCCGGCTTCACGGTCCGGGCGACGTAGTCGATCAGGGACTGGTCGTCAAAGATAATTTCCATCGCGCGGCCGCCCAGCACGTAGCTCGGACGGACCATCACCGGATAACCGATTCTGCGGGCGATTTTGACGGCCGAAGCGGCGTTTTGGGCGATGCCAGACTCGGGCGCCAAGATTTTGAGTTTTTTGAGCGCCGCGCCGAATAATTTTCGATCTTCGGCGATGTCGATGGCGGAAGGTTTTGTCCCCAGGATCGGAACGCCGGCTTTTTCTAGTGCGACGGCCAGATTGAGCGGAGTTTGGCCGCCGAATTGTACGATGACGCCAGCGGGCTTTTCCACGTCGTAGATTTCCAGCACGTCTTCGAGGGTCAGCGGCTCGAAATACAAGCGATCGGAGGCATCATAATCGGTTGAGACTGTTTCCGGGTTGCAATTGACCATGATCGACTGCCAACCCATCGCGCGCAGCGCCTTCGAGGCTTGAACGCAGCAGTAATCGAATTCGATTCCTTGGCCGATTCGGTTGGGGCCGGAACCGAGGATCATCACTTTTTTCTTCGTTTTGCTCGGGACTAAGTCACCGGTATCCTCGTAGGTGGAGTAGAAGTACGGCGTTGAAGACGGGAACTCTCCGGCGCAAGTGTCGACCAGTTTGTATGACGGCCGCACTCCCAGGCGCCAGCGGCGGGTGCGGACGGTTTTTTGCGGGATGTTCCGCAGATGGGCAATTTGAGCGTCGGAGAATCCGAGGCGCTTAGCGGAGCGCAGAAGGTCGGCGTCGAGCGGAGCCTTCGCCAGAGTGGCCTCGAACTCGACGATCTCGCGCAATTGGTTCAAGAACCAAGGATCAATGTGAGAGACTTCGGCGATGCGCGTAACACTGATCCCGCGCAAGAGCGCGGATTTGACGTGATAGAGACGCGCAGAGTTGGGAGTTGCAATGCGCTGGAGCAGGGTCTCCTCGTCGCAATCTTCGCCGGCCTCGAATCCCTTCTTGCCGCTTTCCAGGCCGCGCAGGGCCTTTTGCAGCGACTCCTTGAAGGTGCGGCCGATCGCCATCGCCTCGCCGACCGATTTCATCGCGGTGTCGAGCGGGAATTCTCCGAACTTCTCGGTCGCAAATCGCGGGACTTTCGTCACCACATAATCGATTGAGGGTTCGAAGCAGGCAGGGGTGGCCTTGGTGATGTCGTTGGTGATCTCGTCGAGGGTGAAGCCCACGGCCAGCTTGGCGGCGATTTTAGCGATCGGGAATCCCGTGGCTTTCGATGCCAAAGCCGATGAGCGCGAGACTCGGGGGTTGATTTCGATCACGACGCGGCGGCCGGTCTTTGGATGCACGGCGAATTGGATGTTGCAGCCGCCGGTTTCGACCCCGATCTCGGAGATGATGCGCTTGGCGTCGTCGCGCATTTCTTGGTATTGACGATCGGTCAGCGTCATCGCGGGAGCCACCGTAATTGAGTCACCGGTGTGCACGCCCATGGGATCCAAGTTCTCGATGGTGCAGATCACCACGAAATTGTCCTTGCGGTCGCGCATGACCTCGAGCTCGAACTCTTTCCAGCCAATAATCGACTCCTCAAGGAGGACCTTCTTGACTGGGCTCATCTCGAGCGCGGTCTGCACACGCGTGCGCAGCTCGTCGAAATGGTAGGCGATGCCGCCGCCGGCTCCGCCCAGGGTGAACGAGGCGCGTACGATCACCGGGAAACCCAGGTCGCGGGCCACTTGACGCAGATCGGACTCATCGGTCACAACCGTCGAGCGCGGCAAGTCCAAGCCGATTTTCTGCATTGCCTGCTTGAATAGCTGCCGGTCCTCGGCCTTGCGGATGGTTTCGAGGCGCGCGCCGAGAATCTCGACATTGTATTTCTTGAGAATTCCCTTTTCCGCGGCCGCGACGGTGAGATTGAGGGCGGTTTGGCCGCCGAGGGTGGGGAGCACCGCCTGCGGACGCTCTGCCGCGATTACTTTCTCCAAAAACTCCGGCGTCAGCGGCTCGATGTAGGTGCGATCGGCGAGCTCCGGGTCGGTCATGATGGTCGCGGGGTTGGAATTGATCAGTACCGTTTCGTAACCCTCTTCGCGCAGGGCCTTGATCCCTTGGGTTCCGGAATAGTCGAATTCGCAGCCTTGGCCGATCACTATCGAGCCGGAGCCGATGACGAGGATTTTCTTCAGGTCTTCACGCTTGGGCACGGCGTTGTCCTCCGCGGGAGATGTCCTGACGGCGCTCGATCATTTTAAGACGGAAGCGTTCGAAAAGGTAGCGGCCGTCGTGAGGGCCGGCCGAGGCCTCGGGATGATATTGAACCGAGAAGACCGGGAGTGTGGAGTGGGCCATACCTTCGGACGTGCCGTCGTTGAGATTCACGTGCGTTGTTTTCACTTCGGCGGGCAGGGAAGCGAGGTCGACGCAGAATCCATGGTTTTGCGAAGAGATCTCGATTTTCCCGGTCTCGAGGTCCTTGACCGGATGATTTGAACCGTGATGGCCGAACTTGAGCTTGTAAGTGCGTCCGCCGAGCGCCAATCCCAGCAGCTGATGCCCTAGGCAGATGCCGAAAATGGGCATCCGCTCGGTAATCAGCGTCTTAATGGTCGAAATTGCGTTAGTCACGGGCTCAGGGTCGCCGGGGCCGTTCGAAAGCACGACGCCATCAGGATTGCGTCGAAGAATGGCTTCGGCGGACGTTCCGGCCGGCACCACGGTGACGCGTGCGCCCATCGCGGCCAGGCAGCGCAAGATGCCGAGTTTGACCCCGAAATCCATCACGATGACGTGCAGATCCGGCTTAACCACCACACCTTCGGTCCACTCGTAAGGAGCTTCGCAGGTGACAACCGCGGCGAGATTTTGGCCCGCCATCGAGGGGGTAGCCTTGGCTTTGGCGACCAATCGCTTGGGATCGCCAGTGAGCGTCGAGATAACTCCGCGCAGAGCGCCGCGGTCGCGTAGCTTCAAGGTGAGGGCGCGCGTATCGATCTCCTCGATGCCGACGATGCCGTGTTTTTTGAGGAAGTTTCCCACGCTCTCGATGGATTCGTGGTTCGAGGGGGTGCGGCACAGTTCGCGAACGATGAAACCGGAGAGGCGCGGCCGCAGGGATTCGTTATCGCGTGCGGTGATGCCGTAATTGCCGATCTGCGGATAGGTCATCGTGACGAGTTGTCCGCAATAGGACGCATCGGTGATTATTTCCTGGTAACCAGTCATCGCGGTGTTAAACACCGTTTCGCCGAAAGACTCTCCCGCAGCACCACAGGAGCGGCCTGCAAAAATCGTTCCGTCCTCGAGCGCCAGCCAAGCCTTATCGTTCATAGTTCTAGGTCCGCTTTCAATGTCGGAAGTGCCTCATGCCGGTGAAAATCATCGCCAAATTGTGCTCGTCAGCGGCCGCGATTACTTCCGCATCTTTGATCGAGCCGCCAGGCGAGACGATCGCCGAAATGCCGAGGGTCGCCGCAGCGTCGATCCCGTCGCGGAAGGGAAAGAATGCGTCGGAAGACAAGACCAGCGCGCGTGGCGCCGGATTGTCGCGCAGCCAGAGCTTATATTTTACGCCGGACATATGAACGGAGTCGACGCGGGACATTTGGCCGGCGCCGATGCCGACGGTTTGGTCAGGACCCGCCAGCACGATGGCGTTCGACTTCACGTGCTTGGCGGCAGTCCAGGCAAAGCGCAGCGCCTTGTCCTCATCGGGAGTCGGGGCGCGTTTGGTGACCGTCTTCCAATCTGCACCGATCACCGCGCGATCGGGCTCGGTCACGAGCACTTCGTCGCCGATGGAGCGCAGCTGGAGGGCCTGCGTCGGGGATTTGGTGCGCAGCAGAAGGCGGACATTCGGTTTTTTCTTCAAGATCTCCAAGGCTTCGGGCTCGTAGGCGGGGGCGACGAGCACTTCGACGAAGCGCTTGGACAGCGAATCCGCGATGCGTTGGGTGACCGGGCGATTGAAGGCGAGCACCCCGCCGAAGGCCGATAGTGGGTCGCACGACCAGGCGCGGTCGAAAGCGATCTCGATGCTGTCTGCGGTGGCCACGCCCGCCGGCGTCACGTGCTTGAAGACCACGGCGGCGGGGGAGTCGAAGTCCGAGACGGCGTCCCAGGTACCGGAGGCGTCGAGGAGATTGTTGTAGGACAGTTCCTTGCCGTGCAATTGAGCAAAGGCCATGCCGTTCGCGTTGGCATAAAGTGCTGCCTTCTGATGGGGATTTTCACCGTAGCGCAGGTCCTGCACTTTCATCAGCCCGATCTCAAGAACGGCCGGGAAAGACGTCGCGGCTTGGCTCGGCGCGACCTCGTCGCCCCAGGATTTGGCGATCATTGCGTCGTAGCCCGCAGTGTGCCTAAACGCGGCCAACGCGAGCTTTTTGCGCGTGGCGTCGCTGAGGCGGCCCTGCGAGTTCGACAGTTCCGCCAATATTGCGCCGTACTCGGCGGGAGAAGTCAGAATCGAGACATCCTCGAAATTTTTCGCTGCGGCGCGGATCAAGGCCACGCCCCCGATGTCGATCTGCTCGATGACGGCCGGGTCGTAGGCGGACGATGCTGCCGCCGCGGTCTTGGCGAACGGGTAGAGATTGACGACGACGATGTCGATCGGCTCAAGGCCGAACAATTCGGCCTCGCGTGTCTGTTTGGGATCCTTGCGCCGCATGAGGATCGCGCCGTGCACGTGCGGGTGCAGGGTTTTGACCCGGCCGTCCAAGATTTCGGGGAAGCCCGTCATCGTGTCCAAGGGTCGAATCGGAACTCCGGCCTCGGCCAGGACTTTTGCGGTGCCGGAGGTAGAGACGATTTCGACGCCGAGTTCGCGCAGTCCGCGGGCGAGTTCGATGACGCCGCTTTTATCCGAGACGGAAATCAGCGCCCGACGCACACGCGCGGTGGAATCCCGCGACGACGCCAGAACTTCGGCGCGGCGACCGGAAACCTTCACGAGACCCTCGCAGAACAGCGACACCGCTTTCGGATAAATCCAATGTTCTTGCGTCAGCACGCGCGCGGCCAAGGTTTGCGGAGTGTCGCCGGCCAAAACGGGAACCGAAGATTGCAGTATTACGGGGCCGCGGTCGTATTCCTCATCGACGACATGGACCGTGGCGCCGGAAACTTTGGCGCCGGCCTCGAGTACCGCCTCGTGGACCTTCATTCCATACATGCCTTGGCCTCCGAATGACGGCAAGAGGGCCGGATGTATGTTTAATATTTTACCAGGGAAGGCGCTAATCAGGGTTGACTTTAGCTTAAGCATGAAGCCGGCCAGGCAAATCAGGGTGATGCCGCGCTTTTTGCACTCGTGCGCGAGAAACGCGCCGTATTCGTCAGCGGACGGGAATTCCGAGGGTGCGCGGACCAACGTATCGATTCCAACGCTCTGAGCGCGGCGAATGGCGCCGACCTCGGGTTTGTTCGACACCACAAGCGCGATCTGTCCGCGGATGCGCCCGTCCCGGGCGGCGTCGATGAGCGCCTGGAGGTTGGTGCCTTCGCCGGAGGCGAAAACCGCGATCTTCTCCATCAGATTATTTCCACCTCGTGCTTGCCTTCGGTGATCTCGCCGATCAGGCGCGCATCCGGCAGGATTTTCTGGGCTAATTCCAAGCTGTCGGGGCGGATCACGATCACCAGTCCGATCCCCATGTTGAACGTTCGCCACATTTCTCTCTCGGGCACGCCACCACGGTTTTGAATTTCGCCGAACACCGCTGGCCGTTTCCAGGCGTCACGGCGGAAAATGGCCTTGCGACCCCGCGGAAGTATGCGCGGGACGTTCTCGATGAGGCCGCCACCGGTGATGTGGGAAAGACCTAAGACGATGCGCTCTTCCTTTTTGAACGCGGCGATCAAGCGCGAGACTTCGTCTACGTAAATCCGCGTCGGCGCCATCAATGCCTTGCCCCAGCGCTTGAGGTCGCTGGGCTTCTTGAAAACTTGCCGTATCAGCGAGTATCCGTTCGAGTGCGGTCCGGAGGACGGCAGACCGAGGATCAGGTCGCCCGGGAAAATTTTGGAGCCGTCGATGACTTCGTCGCGATTGACGATTCCCACGGCAAATCCCGCCAAGTCGTACTCTCCGTGGGCATACATCCCGGGCATTTCCGCCGTTTCGCCGCCGAGGAGCACGCAGCGCCCGCGCCGACAGCCTTCCATGATTCCCGCGATGATTTTTTTCGAGCGCTTGAGGTCGAGCTTGCCCGTGGCGTAATAGTCCAAGAAGAGCAGCGGCTTGCCGCCGCAGCAAATCAAGTCGTTGACCGACATGGCCACTAGGTCGATGCCGATCGTGTCGTGCTTGTCGAGCATGAAGGCGAGCTTGAGCTTCGTGCCCACTCCGTCAGTGCAGGCGACCAGTTCCCAGGAGCCGCCCCCCTTGAGGTCTAAGGGGAAAAGTCCGGCGAAGCCGCCGATGGCGGGGGCCTTGCGGGCGATATGGTCGACGAGCTTGTCGGCAAGATCGATATTGACGCCGGATTTTTTATAGGTGAGAGCGGCGCTAGGCATGGTGAGACTCCTTTCTGCTTCCGGGTTTGACCGCGGGCTTGCCCGCGCGGCAGAGGGGGCAGGCGTCGGTCTTCCACGCCGGTACGGCCACCGTCCAGAGCGCGGCATAAGGCACTCCCAGATCGGATTTCCCTTCAGAACGGTCGACGATCGAGCCTGCGGCAATTACCGAGGCTCCGGCGGCGCGGATTACTTCCAACACTTCTTTCGTTGATTTTCCCGTGGTCACTACGTCCTCGACGACGATGACGGTTTGCCCCGGCGAAATCGAAAATCCGCGTCGCAAAGTCATCACCCCATCGACGCGCTCAGTGAAGAAGTGGCGGACTCCCAAAGCGCGCGCGACTTCATGGCCGATCATTAGGCCGCCCATCGCGGGAGAGATGACCAAGTCGGGTTTGGTTGGGAGTTTTTCGGCAAGCGCGCGCCCCAGTTGTTCTGCGGCGACGGGATCGGCGAGTACCAACGCGCATTGAAGGTAGCGGTCGCTGTGCAGGCCGGACGAAAGCGAGAAATGACCCTGAAGCAAGGCTGCATGTTTTAAAAAGAGCTGTTCGACGTTCATGCCGCCGCCTTCATTTCGCGCAGGATATCGAGAGCGGCAATTCGGGGATTTGGCGCGTGGGTGATTGGACGTCCGACCACGATGAAATCGATGTGAAGCGCGGCCGCTTCGCCAGGGGTCATCACCCGGGATTGATCGTTGAGCGCGGCACCGCGGGGGCGGATACCGGGCGTGACGAATTTCATGCCGAGACGAGGAAATTGTTTTCGCAAGAGCGCCACTTCGCGAGGGGAACAAATAGTCGCGTCCGCCCCAGCGGCCCAACCGGACTTAGCAAGAGATTTTACCATCATCGGGATGCTCGCGGACGGGTGAAAAAGAAGCATGTCTTTAGCGGACATGCTGGTTAATACGGTCACTCCCCAAAGCTTCGGGCGAGGCGAGACTTCGGCGGCGGCGCGGACCATGTCGGGCCCGCCCATCAAATGGATCGACACGGATTCGACCCCCAGCTTTTGAGTTTCATGCACGGCGTGCGCAACGGTTTGGGGAATGTCGTGAAGCTTAAGGTCCAGGAACACCTTCCCGCCATGTTTTTGCACCAAATCCACCGCCCGTTTGCCGTGTGCAGTAAATAGGCGCAGTCCGACCTTGTACCAGACGACGACGCCTTTGAGGGATTCAAGGAGATCATCTGCGCGCTTGAGCGTGTCGACATCGAGGGCAACGATGACTTCGGTCATGAGCGCAGTCCCCGCAAGATGCGCTTGATGGCTGACGGCCCGCCATAAATCATTCCGGTGTAGAGTTGCACCAGGTCGGCGCCGGCGGACATTTTCTCCGCGGCGTCGGCGGCGGTCTCAATGCCGCCTGCGCCGATAATCGGAAGATTTGTGAGCGCGCGGGCTTTTCTCACCAAATCGGTCGAACGCGTCTTCAGCGGCGCTCCCGACAATCCGCCGGCCTCGATCGTCCATTTTTGGTCGACGTCTTCGCGCGCGACGGTCGTGTTCGAAACGACGAGTCCTTGCGCAAGTTTCTCCGCGGTTTCAACGGCCGCCGCGAAATCGTCGTCGGCGAGATCTGGCGAAAGTTTGAGCAGGACGGCCTTTCGGGTGGCGTTTGCGTCTTGTACCGCGTTCAAGATCGGGGCGAGTTCGCTTACTTTCTGAAGGTCGCGCAGGCCGGGCGTATTCGGGGACGATACATTGACGACGAAATAGTCGCCGTATTCGCGCAGAATGCGGAAGGTTCGGGCGTAGTCAGACGGCGCCTGTGAGGCAGCCACTCCCTTGTTAAGCCCGAGATTGATACCGAGCGGCACGTCGCGTCGAGGTTGTGAAGCCAGGCGTCGCGCAACCTGGCGCGCGCCGTCGCTGTTGAAGCCCATGCGATTGATCAGCGCGCGAGATTCAGGAAGGCGAAACATTCGTGGCCGGGGATTTCCGGATTGCGGCTCGAGCGTAACCGAGCCGATTTCGAGAAATCCAAAACCCAGCGCGGGCAGGATCGGTCCAAGACGTCCGTCTTTATCGAAGCCCGCTGCGAGTCCCACGGGATTAGGGAAATTGACGCCAAACACTGACTTTTCAAGACCAAGAACCCGACGTCCGGTCAACACCGACAACGCCGTTGCCGCCCCCGGAAGAGGAGCGAGCAAGGCCATTAGTCCCGAGACCTCGTCATGCGCCGTTTCGGCGCCCAGAGCGAAGAGAAGAGGCTTGGCCATTTCATAAAGCATCAGCGACCGCGTGGCCAGCGACAAAGGTTTTAATTACGCGGCCTTTCAGCGCGCGGCCGATGAACGGCGAATTGCGGCTTTTCGATGCGAATGGAGCCTTCGCAATCCAAGAGACGTGAGGATCGATGATGGCGAGGTCGGCGTCCGCGCCGGCAGCCAAAGATCCTTTCGACTTGAGGCCGAGCAGTGCCGCCGGAGCTGTCGACATCCGCATAACGAGTTGCGCCTTGGTCAGTGATTTTGTGTGGAACAGTGCTGTCAAGGCGGTCGAAAGCGAGGTTTCCAGGCCGATGACGCCGTAGGGTGCCGTATCGAATCCCGCCGACTTCGCCACGCATCCGTGCGGGGCGTGATCGGTCGCGATGGCATCGATGGTACCGTCTTTGAGGCCGGCGACAAGCGACGCCCGGTCCTGATCGCGGCGCAGCGGAGGATTCATTTTCCAGGACGTGTCGTAACCCGGAATCATCGCGTCTGATAATGCGAAATGGTGGGGGCAGGCCTCGGCGCTGATCGGCAGGCCCCGCTTCTTGGCTTGGCGCACGGCCTCAATCGACGCGGCACAAGACACGTGGGCCAGGTGCAGCCGGGAACCGGTGAGCTCGACCAAAGCGATGTCGCGGAGCACTTGCACGGTCTCCGCCGCCCAGGGCGCGCCTTTGAGGCCTTTGCGCAAGGCCTCGGGACCTTCGTGCGCGCAGGCGCCCGAAGACAGGGTTAGGTCTTCACAATGATCGATGACGAGAAGTCCGAGGTCCTTGGCGTATTCCAACGCGCGGCGCAAAAGTCCGGCGTTCATCACTGGGCGCCCGTCGTCAGAGAGTGCGGAAGCACCCGCCTGGCGCAGTTTCGCGAATTCGGTGAGCCGTTCGCCTTTCTGGCCGACTGTCACCGCTGCGGCAAACAACACGTTGACCTTCGCGTCGGATCTAGCCTTAGCCCGGAGAAACTCTAGTTGAGCAACGCTATCGGCGACGGGTTCGGTATTGGCCATCGCAAGCAATGTCGTCACGCCGCCACGGGCGGCGGCGGCAGTTCCCGTGGCGATGGTTTCGTCGCCTTCGCGTCCCGGTTCGCGCAGGTGCACGTGCATGTCGACCAAGCCCGGGATCACCCACTGGCCCTTGGCGTCGACTTTCGGACATCCCGACAGCGCGGACTTCTTCGAGAGTCCCGCTGCGACGTCGCGGATTTTCCCGTTCTCGATGAGGACGTCCCGAACCGCTTCAAGTTTTCGCGCCGGGTCGATCACCAGTCCGCCGACGATTAGCGTTTGCTCAGCCACGCGACCTCCCGCGATCGCACAGCGCGAGTGCCGCCATGCGCACGAACACGCCGTTGGCGACCTGGTCGAGGATCACCGAGCGCGGACCGTCGGCGACCGCGGAGGAGATTTCGACACCGCGATTCATCGGTCCGGGATGCAAAACGAGCGCCTCCGCCTTCATCAGCTCCGCGCGTTCGGGTGTCAGCTGATAGGCGAGCGCGTAATCCGATAGCGATGCGATAAAACCTTGCTCCATGCGCTCAAGCTGCAGGCGCAAGACGTTAACCGCGTCAGCGCCCTTCAGTGCTTTTTCGACGTCGTGTTCGACAACTGCGCCGAGTGCCGCAAAATCGTCCGGCGCCAGCGCAGTCGGACCGCAGAACACGACTTTCGCGCCGAGTTTTTTGAGCGCGAACAGGTTCGATCTCGCGACGCGGCTGTGGCGGATGTCGCCCAAGATGACGACTTTCTTGCCTTTGAACGATCCCCAGCGTTCGCGCAATGTGAGCAGGTCGAGGAGGGCCTGGGTCGGATGTTCGTGCGCGCCGTCTCCGGCGTTGATCACAGACGCAGACACGAGCGGCGCCAACTCTTCGAGCACTCCGGAGCGTTCGTGGCGCACCACGAAGTGTGTGACTCCGACCGCCTGAAGATTGAGCAAAGTGTCGAGCATCGTCTCGCCTTTGGCCAGCGATGACCCCACGGCCGAGAAGCTCAGCGCGTGCGCGCCAAGGCGCAGCGCCGCCATTTCGAAAGAGGAACGCGTGCGCGTGGAGGGTTCGGAGAAGAGGAAGGCGATGGTGCGTCCGGTCAGGGCTTCTGGGGAGGATTTTTTCTTGAAAGACGCCGCCGCATCGAGGACGGCCTCGATCTCTGCGGCGCTTAGCGTTTCCAGGCCAAGCAGGTCTTTGCGGCCCCAGTCTTTCGTCACGCGCGGTGTCGGCGGTCGCCCCGCCTGAACGATTAAACCAATTTCCGATATCCGCCGTCAAAGACTGATTTGTTATTCGCGCTCAATAGGACGATTGCCTTAAAAAAAGGGGTCTTTGGCCCCTGGCGCCGTCGGGACGCGGCTGTTATAGTTCTAGCATGAAGCGGGCCGTCTTCTCTTTATGGGTGACGTTTTCCATCATTGCGCCGGCCGTTTTTGGCGCGACGAGAAAGGTTACCCCCCTTCCTGCGCAGACGACTATTGCGCCCGTCTCGGCCGCCGGCGAGCATCCGGCCGCTTTAGCGCCCTCCCTCCGCACGGCATCCGATCATTTGTCGGCGGCCGCTATCGGCACCAAACAATTGCCGTCCGCCACCATTGCCGCGAGGCCAGACCCCCTCAGCCTCGTCGAAGGGTTCTCCTCCGCCCGCGATGAGACGCTACCCGAGGTAGACCTACACAGGGCCATCTACTCGATCAAAACTCGCGCCACGCTCGCGGGATCCGAGGGGGACCAAGCGAAAGACGCTCTTGCTTTGGCCGAGGAAATTATTTATTTGGATAAAGGCACGGGACTTCCCAATCGTCGTTTTTTCGAGGAGAAAGCGGCCGATCATATCCGGCGCATGATTAACCCGATACTAGTCCTTCTCGATATGGACCGTTTCGGGCCGATTAATTTCGGATTTGCGCGCGATCACGGCGAAGTGGCGGGACATAAACGAGGCAATGAAGTCCTCGCCGTCGCGGGGGCGAGATTCTCCGAATTGGCAGACTCCGGGAAAGTGATTGCCATACGTTTGGGAGGGGAGGAATTCGTGTTCCTTGCCGATGGCGAGGACGCGCTCAACGCAATCGCTCTCACAAAGGCAATGATGCCGCCCAATGCGCTCCTTGACGCAGTGGGAGCGACCGAGTCCGAAAGGAAAGGAATACAGGCGGGCCTGGAAAGAATCGGGGCTCCGGGCGAGCCGGTCGGAGGTTTTACGTTTGGTATTTCTCCCGTGACGGATCATTCCCTGCATGGCGCGCTAAATCGCGCTGATGAGGCGTTAAATCGAGCCAAACAAAGCGGCCGCGGAAGGATCTTCATCAATGACCCTGCTGGCGGACCGATCAAGGAGCTGGCTCCGCCGGTTCTTCCTTCTGGCGCCGCGCGCCTTCCCGCTCGGCCGCAACCACGGAAAATTACCACACTTATTGCGCGATTGAAGACGCTCCTCACCAGCCACCCGGACGATTTTGAAAAATTCCTCAAAGGATCCTTCCGCGACACATTGACGGGAACCCGCACGGAAGAGTATTTAGAGCTAAACATACGTGATTGGGCACGCGCCTACGCCCAAGGTGGGCAAGCCGTCATTTTGGCTGCTCGCGATCTTAAATTAATTAATGATTTATTCGGCCACGCTGCAGGAGATCTCTTCCTGCACAAAGTGGGTGAGGTGATTCGAAAAGTTATCAAAGATAATGCGCATTTGGATGTTCGCGAGCCGGTTCGCTTCGGGCCGAAAGAATTCGTGCTGGTCGGGAAAGATGCAAAAAAGATGGCCGAAGCCATCGACGCCGAATTTTTCCGGGAATTCCATGAAGGGCGAATTCTTCCGATCGGACAGGTTCATCGATTTGAGGATGCCGTCAGGGCAAGACTGGGTCCGGGTCAAGAATATCGTTGGAAATTGATCGGTAACATGCGCGTTGTCTCGGAAGATTTAACCGTTCGGAAAGGTCGCGCGGACATCGCCACCGCGATTGACAATGCCTTCGTGACCCTCTCCCGGATCAAAGGAAAAGAAGCCGAAGAAGATACGGTAGACGATCGGAAATGATCCTGGTAAAACTACGGCCGGCGTTAATTTGTGCGCTGGCTGAGCGCCGCCAGCCGTTCGTCGGCTAGCAGCCATTCCCGCGAGGCGGTGTCGCCGACGACTGTGTAGTGACCCATTTTCCGACCGGGACGGGCCGACGATTTGCCGTATAAATGAAGCGTCAAGCCGGAGACGATCTTCAGGATATCCCAATCTGGCTCGCCGTTTTTCCAAAGGTCGCCGAGGAGGTTGACCATCGTCGCGGGGCCCTTCATCGTGACGGGGCCGAAGGGCAGGCCCAAGACCATGCGTGCGTGTTGTTCGAATTGTGAGGTCGCGCAGGCGCCCAAGGTGTAATGGCCGCTGTTGTGCACGCGCGGTGCGATTTCGTTGACGAGCAATTTCCCATCGGCCAGCAAGAACAACTCGACGGCCATGACTCCGACGTGGCCGAGCGCTTGGGCGATGACGCGCGCCAGCTCTTCGGCACGCGAGGCGACATCGGCGGAGATAAGGGCGGGAGCGCGTGTCGCGTGAAGAATTCCGTTGCGGTGAAGGTTTTCGGCGACGGGATAAACCGAACACTCGCCGGCCTGATTACGCGCCAAGATCACAGAGATTTCTTTCTCAAACGGGACGATTTTCTCCCAGACGCAGGGCGCGGCAAAGATGTCCTTATTTGCGGACGCCGCGGCGGCGTTGGAAAGCCGCGCCTGGCCTTTGCCGTCGTAGCCGTGGGTGCGGCGTTTGACGATGATCGGGTATTGCGGGAGATCTTGTAGTGAGGCTGCGTGGCCAAAGTCGGTTTGGGGAATATCGCGGGATTGAAGAAAACGTTTTTGCGTCAGTCGGTCGGCGATGATCGCCAGTACCGACGGGGCCGGGAACAATGGCTTACGTTTGGCGACCGCTTCCAGCACGGTCGCGGGAATCAACTCCCACTCCAAGGTCACGACGTCGCTGACGTCGGCGAGTTTCGCGCCGGCCACGGGGTCGTCGACCGCGCCGACGACGGGCACATCAACGATTTGTAGGGCGGGAGCGTCCTTGGCCGCGTCCAAGGCGGCAGTGCGATATCCCAAGTTCTTAGCGGCTTCGGCGATCAGGCGGCCGAGTTGCCCGCCGCCGAGTATGCCGAGGGTTTTCACGGTGTTACCTTAAAGCCGGTCGTGCAAGACCTTGGCGGTTTGCACCGCGCGGAAGGCCTTCACGCGGCGCGCAAGTGCGGGATCGGAGAGGGCGAGAATTTGCGCGGCGAGGTGTCCCGCGTTGGCGGCACCTGCCTCGCCGGTGGCGAGCGTGCCGACAGCTATGCCGCGCGGCATTTGTGCGATGGACAGCAGCGAGTCAAGGCCCTTGAGGATTTTGGAGGCCACGGGAACGCCAAGGACCGGGAGTGTCGTCTTGGACGCCGCCATACCAGGGAGATGGGCAGCACCCCCGGCGCCCGCGATAATCACTTGAATTCCGCGCGCCTCGGCCGAGGCCGCGTACTTCATCAATTTGTCGGGCGTGCGATGAGCCGAGACCACTTCGGTCTCGAAAGCGATGCCGTAATTTTTCAGCACATCCGCCGCGGCCTTCATCGTGTCCCAATCCGATTTAGATCCCATTATGATTCCGACCCGGGCTCTTTTCATGCGACCACCTTCCCCAACGCCTTGGCGGCGATGTCGCGACGATAATGCAGGCCGGGAACCTTGAGTTTTTCTATCGCCGCATAGGCGCGAGAGCGCGCCGCGGCTAAATCCGGGCCCAGGCCGACGACGGTGAGCACTCGGCCGCCCGCAGCTGTCCAGCCGGTCGGCGATTTTTTAGTGCCGGCGTGAAAGATTAAAGTGTCTTTAAGGTCGTCAGCCCCGGTCACATCAAGCGCGCCACCCAACTTTGGCATTTCCGGATAGCCGGGGCTGGAGAGGGTGATTCCCACGCAGGCGCCCGGCTTGACGGCCAATGCACCCGGCTTAAGCGTACCCGCGGCGGCGTCGGCGGCGAGCACTAATAGATCGTCGTTCAACATCGGAAGCACGACTTGAGTCTCGGGGTCGCCAAAGCGTGCGTTGTACTCGAGGACGCGGGGGCCGTCGGGGGTGAGCATCAGTCCCGCGTAAAGCGCGCCGCGATAATCGAAGCCGCTTTTCTGCAGTCCCGCGATTGTCTTGTCGATCACTTCGTATTGAATTCGGGCCCATAGGTCCGTGTCCATGGGTGCTGGGCAAAGCGCGCCCATGCCGCCCGTGTTAGGGCCGGTGTCTCCGTCGCCGAGGCGCTTATGGTCTTGACTGAGCGGAAGGATCGCAGCACCCCGGCCGTCGACCATCATCAAAATGGTCAGCTCCGGGCCTTCCAGGCGCTCCTCGATGACCAAGGTGCTCCCCGCGGCGGTGGCCGACAAAGAATCGACCGCGGCCTCGGCTTCAGGAAGCGAGCCGCACACGATCACGCCTTTACCTGCCGCTAGTCCGTCCGCCTTCACCGCGCAGCGTCCACCGAATTCCCGAACGGCTTTTTTGCCTTCGGCCGCCGACGCGCAATGGAGCGAGCGTGCGGTCGGAATTCCGTGAGTCTTCATGAAATCTTTCGCGAACGCCTTCGATGTTTCCAGGCGGGCGGCGGACTGCGAGGGGCCGAACACCAGCGCTCCCGCGGCGCGCGCCGCGTCGGAAGATCCCGCCGCCAGCGGTGCTTCGGGACCGACGAACACAAGGTCCACGCCGTGAGAGCGCACGAACGCCGCCACCGCCGCGGGGTTGAGTATGTCGAGTGCTACGCGTTCGGCCAATAACGCAATCGCGTCCGAGCCGGGGGCGACCCAGAGTTTGGTTAGTTTTTCGCTTTGAACTAATTTCCAGGCGATCGCGTGCTCGCGACCACCGCCGCCCAACAGAAGGACCTTCATACCTCTAGGATACGAATTCGCGCCCCTTCCTGGGAAGGCGCCGTTCAGGGAAACGCGATCGCAAAACTCACGGCCGGCCGCCGCCGGGTGGAGGTCTGCGTCGACCGCCGTCATTGCCGCCCGGCGGAGGTCCGCGCCGGCCTTCGTCGTTGCCCCTGGGTCCATTGGGCCGCGGGCCACCGGGATTGTTGTCAGGACCGGGTCCGCGACGGAAGTCGTCGCGACCCGGTCCCAAACGATCATTTCCTTGACCTGGCCCGCCGCGCTGATTGTCTTGCCCGGGCCCACGGCGGTCCTGGCCATTACCGGGAGTGCGCCCGTTGCGCCCGCCTCGTTCCAAAAAGTTCTGGCGCGCCGCGCGGCGATCGCTCGAGGGAAGGTGCTGCCAATCGCGCCGAACCTCCTGTAGGCGGCGAGAATGGTCGCGCATCGCCTCGCGGCGTTGAGCGAAAATTTGCAGCGGCTGCGGTCCGCGCGGCGGCCCGCCGCGGGGAATGAATGTTTCCTGGTTAGACGTGAGGGTTTGCGTGCCGCTGCCGTCCTCGCCGCGAACTTCCACCTTGCCCTCGTCGAACACGCCGACGCGGCTTTGCTCGCCGTCGATGTCCACGGCAAATTCCGTGCCGCGCACCGCGATCACCGCCGTCGGGGTCAGCACCGTCATGTCGCCGCGCCCAAGTTTCTTGATTTTGGCCAAGAGCGAGCCCAAAGTCAGCTCGAATTTTGAGGCCTTTTTCGTCGACGCACGCATGGTGAAATCTGAGTTCTCACCGAGCGAGATCAAGCTCTCGCCGTCCAGCGAAATCTCCGCGCTGGCACCCGTACCTGTTGTGACGCGATCGCCATCTTCAATAGGCACACCGGCCTCAGCCGACACCGCTTCGCCGCCAGAAGGCGTGAGGGTTACCTCGCCGCTGACGGCGGTCAGGCGCGCGTCCCAAGACGCGTCCTTCGCCCATCCGGAGATGGCGGCCAAAATCATAAGGCCCAGAGTCATCCCGCCCGCACTCTTCAGACAAGCTAGTTTTCCCTGAGTTTTCATGGTGAGAAAATCCTAACACTATCGATAAAAAGAATCCATCGATGCTTGCTAATGGAGGTCTTGCGGATAAGCCGCCCGGAGGGTATATTCCCAGAGATGAGGCGCCTATTTTTGCTTATTGTGGTCTTCGCCGTCGGCACGCGCTCATCAGTGGCTCAAAGCGCTTCTACGGTGCAAGATCGGTTGTCTTATGCCGGCCGCTGCCAGGGCATGGTCGGACCTGATAAACCGCCCTTAGACGGTTCTCCATTTATCGTTAATCCCAAGGACGAGTGGTTTCAAGCGACGCTGCCGTTATGGAAATATATCGGTTATCGCCTAAATCCTGACGGGACGAAACTATTAGATGCGAACGGCGACGTGCTCAGCGCGGCGCGCGCCGCGTGGCTGAATGCGCCGGCGGATTTTTCGAAGACCAAGGCGGATACGAATCTGTGGATGACCTTGATCGTTTCCGATTGGTCGATGGTGGAGAAATCATGTCAAATGCAGGATTTTTACGGACGGACTTTAACGCGATTGCAATTGCAAGGGTACATCCAGTCAATGAGCGAAGAGGGAACGGCGTCCACCCTTGAGAATCTGCAGATCCAACTGAAACGACAGAAACTTTCCGCCGAGAAGACTCTCCAAATCGCTAAAGCGCGTCTTGGGGACCTCCGCACCGCCGGGGTGCGGACGCCGGCGGAGTTGGATCGAATTTTCACGGCGAATAATGGCGCCAGTCGCGGTGCCGTCAGTTGGATGATCGACCGGGCGTATGCGCGGCAAACCATGAAAAAAGATTCCTGGCTCAGCTGGAGCCAATTGTGGCAATCGGCGAAGCCCTATGAAATGGATTTCAACTTTTATGGGGACGGGGCCGAGTTCGACTCGAGCGCGGCATTCGATCCTCAGCGCGCGGATCGTCCGTTCGGGAAAATGCTGGGAAATCTGGCACTGGCGCGTTTCAAAAAAAATACGCCGGGGCGGGAGTTGATCAATAACTTGACCGATTATGGGCGGAGCAGTCTACCCGAGTTTATCGTCGAAAAACACAGTCAGAGTCCCGCTGATTCGAATCAAGACGCGGCTTTCGCACGCGGAACCGATTATATTTCCGTCAACCATTGGGCTTTGTTGCGCATCGTGTTAGCTGATCTGCCCGTCTCCCAGCGCGCGATGCGCGTCCGCGAACTGTCCGACCCGACGCGGCTGCGGCGATATTTGGAAGCGCACCCGGGCGAATTGGAGCGGATTATGGAGCGTTTGGATGAATTGCTCTATCATGAATTGACTCATACATGGCAAATGCGGCGCACGGCATTCAGCCGTGAAAGCGGCCGCGGGAATGCGCCAGGGAGCAATCCGCTGTCCAGGGAAATTGAGGCGTATCGTTCCCAGTGCCGCTACGCCCTGAATAACGCCGCGCAAGACCCGCGCCGGTTCGAGAGGATTATTTCCTTAGATCTTTGCCTTACGATGCTTTCAAACTACAAGGCGTTCCAATACAAAATACAGTCCGATTACCTCAGTAAGCTTGCCGGCAGCCAACCGCTGCTCGAGATTCGCGCGATCCAGGATGAGCGTCAAGACATGGCTCTGCGCCTTCAAAAAATGGGAGGTTTGTCGGGTGAAGTCCAGACGATGAAGCTCGCAGGTTATGCTCATGGAGATGTCGCCATCAAGGAGCTGGAGACGGACGCGCAATCTCAAGAGCGCGATTTCTTGGAAAATCAACTACCCGATATAAAGGAATTGCTGATTGAGGAAGACTTGGTCCACAAAATCCGCGCGGATTACGGCGTCCGCTTGGGCTTGGCATTATATCTTCCTGAAAATGAGATCAAGTCGCTCGAGCAAGCCTTTCTTGCGCGTCCCTTGGATGAGATCAGCCTACAAGATCGAATTACGGCCAACCAATATCTTCAGTTCTATTACCGCGCTAAAAAACGCCCCACCCCATACCCGGCGCTGTTGACCAAAGCTTTTCATCGCGATGCGGCCATCTTTGTCAATCAAGCGATTGACTTGGCCGCGCAAACTGCCGATGCTCAAGAACGCGATAGCCGGCTGGCCAACGCGAAACAATGGGCCGCTTTACTGCCTCTGGACAATCCCGCCGTCAAACGCTACCGACTCGAGTCTTCGAAAAAGAAATAGGACGACCACCTTGCGGGTGCCGGCCGCGGGGGCTACGCTATCGCTGTGACGGGATTCGAGGACATAATCTCATCGGCAGCGGCTTCAGGAAACCTGTCCGGCGTGCATATCACCGCTGGCATGGCTTGGAAGACGCTGGGCAGCTTCGTGTTCGGAATCGCCGGTATGGCATACCTGGCGCAGGGCCGAAAGCAGAACGACGTTGAAAAAATGCTTTTCGGGGCCGGACTCACGCTCGCGAGCTTTCTGCTTTTCTAATCATCGGCGTTGTCGTATACTGTCACGCCGATGGAAACCGAACGCCCGCCTGTGTGGTTGTGGCCGGCGGCCCTGATCCCGCGCTTGACGTTATGCGTGCTTGCCTACCGCGATCCCGCCCTAACGATGCGGGGAGATTCGCTGGATTATCTGGCGTTGGCCCGCAATCTCTGGCAGCACGGCGAGTTTTCAACCAGCGCGGTAGCGCCTTACGCTCCGCAACTGCTGCGCACCCCAGGATATCCGTTGTTTTTGGCGCCGTTGGCCGCGATGTTTTCGTCGCCGCAGTTCGCCGCGGCGCTTATCCAAAGCTTATTGGGCGCCGCCACGGTCTATTTGGGATGGAAGTGGATGAGGCCATTAGGGGGGAGGCGGGGTGCTGCTTTCGGCGCGCTTTTTCTGGCGCTGGACCCGGTGACGGTCCTGCACACGCCGCTGATTTTGACCGAGGCGCTGTTCTGTTTTTTCATGGTCGGCGCGGCGATGTTGACGTTCGCGGGCATCGGCGCGCCGACGCTGGGACTGGCCATTGCTAGCGGTGCATTGTGGTCGGCGGCCATATTCACACGACCAGTCGCGCTGTATTTGCCGTTGACGTTGGCGTGGGTATGGCGGCGCAACAAGCCCGCGTTGGCGGCGTTTCTGCTCGGCGTTTACCTGCTTCCAGGCGCATGGACGTGGAGGAACTTGAGCCAGACGGGACGACCGGTATTTTCCTCGATCGGCGGGCGAGACGCGCTGAAATATCCAGGCGCGGGCGTTGAAGCTCTGCGCACCGGACGTCCGTGGGAGGAGCTGCAGAGTGAATTGCTCGCCCAAGTAGTCGCGGATTACCCCACCGAAGCCGCCCGTGGCGACGCTTACGGCAATAGAGCGGCGATGATCATCCGCGCGCATCCTTTTTTGTTCGTGCGTCACATGGCGACGAGCGCATTGAAGCTGCTTTTCGGGACGGGCTTGGAGATGTTTTTGGAGTGGGGCAAAGGGTTGGGCGATTTTCAGATCAATCCCTTGTTTCGTGCGGGCATTTCCGGCAGCGGAACTGTCGCGCTGTTGCGCGCCCATCCGGCGTTGATTCCCTTGCAGATTGCTTATCTTGCGGCGCTGTTTGCATTGTACGGCTTCGGACTTGTGGGATTAACGCGGCTTTGGCGCGGCGGGCGGCGCGAGGGCGCCCTATTTTTGGGCTGGTCGGCGCTATTCATCCTGGCTCTCTCGAGCACGCAAGGTTATTACCGATTTCGAATCCCGATGATTCCGTTCTTGGCCGCGGCCGCGGCGGCAGGCGCGGCTCGTTCGCGTGAGACCGACAAAACGAGCTAAAATGACGGACATGGTTAAAGATCTTTCGATTTCCGCCGTGATCCCGGCCTACAACGAGCTGGGCGCTATCGCCGACGTCGTCAAGAGCGTGCGTGAGGCGTTGCAGGTGGGCGCAAAAAACGTGGAGATCATCGTCGTCGACGACGGCTCCTCCGACGGCACCGGCGAAGCCGCCGCAGCAGCCGGAGCCCGCGTGATCCGCCACCCGGTTAACCGCGGCTACGGCTCGGCCCTGCGCAGCGGCATTCGCGCTGCTAAGGGTGACTGGATTTTGATGACTGACGCCGACGACACGTATCCGGCGCGCGAGATCGCCAAACTCTTGGATTTCGCTCCGGACTTCGACCTGGTGATCGGCGCGCGCACCGGAGTTCATTTTTGGGGTTCGGCGTGGGCGGCGCTGTTGCGTTGGATTTATTTGGCGGTGGCTGGATTCATCGTCGGGGAAAGCATCCCGGACGCCAATTCCGGGCTACGCCTGGTCCGCCGCGCGATGCTGCTCAACATGGGTCCGGTGGAATGCCTGGGTTTTTCCTATTCGACGACGATGACGCTGTCTTTCATGCAGGCGGGACGATTCGTCAAATTCGTTCCGATTGAGTTCAACGCGCGCGTGGGCCAGTCGAAGGTCCGCAAAATGCGCGACATGCTGAGAACGCTGCAGCTGATGACTGAAATTCTCGTCGCCTACAACCCGCTAAAGCTGTGCATCATGTTGACTCTTAGTTTTATAGTGCCGACACTAGGTTCATTGGCGTTATTTGTAGAAGGCTTCGGCGGCGTATGGTTGATCGCGAGCGCACTGTTGGGATTGGCGGCGCTGCAATGCTTCCTGTTCGGTTGCTTGCTCGATGCGTTGCGCCTGCACCTACGCACGCGTCCCAGTTCCGAAAGTCATTAGTCCGCGGAATCGACGACGCGAAGAATCTCCGCGATGGTGGTGCGGCCCGTCGCCACCTTGCGCAGGCCGTCGAGCAGCAGCGGTTCTATTCCGCTCTTAGTTGCGGCGACGCGTATATCGTCGATACTGCCTCTGCGGAGAATGGCCTCGCGCAGTAGCGGCGTGACCATGACGGCCTCGAAGAGGAGGACGCGGCCGTAGTATCCCGTGCCGCGACAGTTCTCGCAACCGGTGCCTTCCTTCAAGCCCGAGCCCAGGTCGTCCGGAACACGTATCCCCGCCTTGGCCGCGCGCGCTTTGACCTCAGATAGTTCCTCGGCGGTGATCGGACGAGACCTGGCGCAGGCGGGACAGATCGCGCGCGCCAAACGCTGCGCGGTCACCGCCGTAAGCGCCGAGGCGATGAGAAATGGTTCCAGGCCCATATCGATCAGACGATTGACCGCCCCAAGAGCGCTGACGGTGTGCAGCGTGGTGAGGAGTAGATGGCCGGTCAGCGAGGCCGAGAGCGCGATTTCCGCCGTTTCGATATCACGAATCTCACCGACCATGATCACGTTCGGATCTTGACGCAGGATCGAGCGCAATCCTTCTGCAAATCCGAATCCTTGCTTGGTCGCGATCATGCCTTGGGTAATGCCGGCAATCTTGCGCTCGATGGGATCTTCGAGGGTGACGATATTACGTGAGGAATCGTTCAACTCCTGCAACGCGGCGTAGAGCGTCGTCGATTTGCCGCTGCCGGTGGGACCGGTGACGATGATCATGCCTTGCGGGCGCGTTATCAGGGCGCGAAATTGGATTTTCGCGTGCGCGTCCAGTCCGATCTCGTCGATCGTGGATGTCTTGCTTTCACGGGGGATGACGCGCAGCACCGCCTTGTCGCCGTACGGAATCGGGAAAGTCGACAGTCGCAAGTCGACCTCCTGTCCTCCGATATGGATTGTGACCCGCCCATCCTCGGGCCGGCCACCGGTTTGCTTCTCCGGATCGAGGCCACAGGCCACACGGATATTGGACACCACGCGTAAGTTCATTTTTACAGGGATTTGGAGCACCTCTTCCATGACTCCGTCGATGCGGTAGCGCACGCGCAGATGGCTTTCGTGGGGCTCGAGATGGACGTCGGAGGCGCGCATAGCGAGGGCCTCGCTCAAGAGGAGCTGGACGGTGGCCGCGACGAGTTTATCTTCATTCGTCGTCGGCTTTCCCGTCGGAGCTCCGAAAAAGCCCACTATAGGCTTATCCATCGTCGTGTCGAGGAGATTTTTGAATGCGGCGGCGAGCGGTAACTTGTCGGCCTCCCGGGCGCGGCCTTCAGCGGCTTTCGCTCGACGCGCTGCGGCGAGAGCGGGGTCTTCGTTCAGCGACGCTGAATCCGGCCGGAGTAAATTCTCCTATACCTGCGTCGGGGCGAGGAGTACGTTCGCAGGAGCCTCGTCGCCTCGACCTGGAAGGTTGACCTCGATGGCGGCGGCGGCGGGCAGCGGCATCGATAGCCTTGGTTTTAAGGCCTCGAGTAAATAGCGCAGCACCCCTGCTGAAGATCCGGGGTCAACTTTGGCCCACGACACATAGATCGACTTGCCCTGATATAACGTCATCGCAGGATCGACGCGTTGGAGTCTGAGTGTTTCGCGCAAATTTCCTGATCCGACGGCGATCACTGCGGGTGCGCTACCCCCTTCCCAAACTACGAAAACTCCGTCGAGTCCGTTGAAGTGGCGATCCTCGAGATCGAGAGCGAAGAACTCGGCCCAAGAATCTCCGCGCGAGGTGGGAACGCGGTTCCAATGGAGACGGGTGGACGCCATAGGCAAAATATAAGGGGAAAACAGCACCGGCGCAAGGCTCCAGCGCCGCGTTACTTAACGGCTTCGGCGACCTGGTAATCCGGGATCGGTGTCGGATAGCGCCGCGTGAAACAGGCGGTGCACCAGCCGGACTCGTCTCCTTTGCCGACCGCGCGCAGCATGCCGTTTAATGAAAGGTGGTGCAGTGTCTCGACTTCCAGGAATTTCCGGATTTCCTCTTGGGTATGGACGTTGGCGATGAGTTCCGAGGCGCGTGGCGTGTCGATACCGTAGTAGCAGGGGGAAACGATTGGCGGGCTGGTGATGCCGACCAGGATCTCTCGTGCACCCGCTTCGCGCAGGCTTTTGCAGATTTTCTTGGAGGTCGTGCCGCGTACGATAGAATCGTCGATCAAGAGCACGCGCTTGCCACGAATGACTTCGGGAACGGGGGCAAGTTTAAGCAGCACCGCGTTCTCGCGCAGGGCTTGAGTAGGCTTGATGAAGGTGCGACTGACGTAATGCGAGCGGACGAGTCCCATTTCGAAAGGGATCCCGGACGCCTCGGAAAAACCCAGCGCCGCAGAAACTCCCGAGTCGGGCACGGGAACAACCACGTCAGCCTTAACTCCCTGCATTTCCCGGGCCAACGCCCGACCCAAATCGCGCCGGGCGGCTTGGACGCCGCGGTTGAAGATCGTGGAGTCCGGTCGGGCGAAATAGACCTGTTCGAACACGCATCTAGCGGGTGTCGGCACCGACGGGAAAGGCTTGAGCGTGCGCAGTTTACCGCCTTCGCTGATGATCATCTCGCCGGGCTCGACCTCGCGCACGACCTCGGCGCCAATCAGCGTCAATGCGGATGTTTCCGAGGCGAAGACGTACGTGGCGCCCAAACGGCCCAGGATTAATGGACGAAAACCGTAAGGGTCGCGAACCGCGATCACTTTTTCCGGCGTCAGAAGGAGCAGCGAGTAAGCACCTTCGACTTGGCGCAGGCTTGCGATCAAGGCGTCTTCGATCGGGCCCTCTTGGCGCGCGAGTAAGTGGACGATGACTTCGGAATCCGTCGATGATTGGAAGATCGCGCCGCGCGACTCAAGCTTCTTTTTGAGTTGGAGGGCATTGGTCAAATTTCCGTTATGCGCGATCGCGACCGGGCCATGGCCAGTCTTATAGACCAGGGGCTGGGCATTCTTTAAATTGCTCGCGCCGGTGGTCGCGTAGCGCACATGTCCGATCGCGGTGCGGCCTTCCAAATTCGCGGCCTGTCCAGCGCCGAACACTTCGGAGACAAGTCCCATCCCGATATGGGATTGGAAGCCGTCCCTGCAGGCCGTGACGATCCCGGCCGATTCCTGGCCGCGATGCTGGAGGGCGAACAACCCTAATTGGGCGAGTTCCGCCGCGTCAGGTCGTCCGGAAACCGCGAAGATCCCGCACATAGGATGATTATAGCTTTTGCGCGCTCCACAAACGAGCCGAACGCGCGCGCGGGTTCTCCCGAATTTCCTCGACGGAGGGAGGACGGGGAGAGCTCAACGGGGATCGCCATATGCCTGCGTCGAGCTGGGACGTGAGCGCTTCGCGAACCAGGCCTTCCTCGCCGGAATGGAAGGTCAAGAATGACGCCCGTCCGCCGGGGCGCAGCAAACGCGGCAAATCTTCGAGCAAGCGGCGCAGGGATTCGTGCTCTGAATTGATCGCGATGCGCAGAGCCTGGAACATGCGCGCGGCGGGATGCTTGGAGAAAGCGTTTTTTTTCACCGCGCGTTCTTCGCCTAGGCCCTTAACTGCAGTGACGGCTGCGGCGAGTTCGAGCGTCGTTTTCGGCGTGCGGCCTTCGGCCGCAAGAGCGACTAGATGCGCGGCGATTTTATCCGCGTCCGGCTCGTCGCCGTAGCGGGACAAGACCTCGGAAATCTCGGACTGCGACGCCGTCGTCAGCCACTGCGCGACGGTACTTCCGGAAGAGCGATCCATGCGCATATCCAAGGCGCCGGAATTCTTGAACGACATGCCCCGCTCCGGCCGATCCAATTGCATTGAGGACACGCCGAGGTCGGCGAAAAGCGCGTCAACGCCGTCGAGGGCGAGGCCATCGAGCACGGTGCGCGCGTCGGCATAGTTGCTGTGCCGCGCGACGATGGCAACACCGCGCTCAGTGAGCCGCCGCTTCGTTCGTGTGAGTTCTTCGGCGTCGCGGTCAAGACCGATCACGCGGCCGTGCGGTTGCGCCGCGCGGAATAAATGCTCCGCGTGCCCTCCGGATCCCAACGTGCAGTCGAGGATCGTCGCTCCCGAAAGCGGCGACAGCGAATCGAGAACCTCGGACACCATGATTGGCACGTGCAGGCCTGCCGGCGTCGAGCCACGGCTCTTGGCTTGCGCTAGGGCCTCCGGGTCCTCGCGGAGCTCCTTATATTTCTCGGAGAACGTCCGCGGATGGGTTCCTTTATAACGATCGCGGCGGCGATGGGCAGTGACCACTTCGGCGATCGGCACGTCGATTGCAACCAGCTCATGCTCGAGCACCCGCCGCGACTCAACCCAAAGAATGCGGTCGTGGACGACGGGTTTGAGATCTCCTGAATATTGGGGCACCAATAGACCGAGGATTTCTCCGTCGTCGCGTATTGAACGCGCGACCTCAGGTCCAACGGCGGCGTCAATGCCGAATTGCTCGCGCATATGACGCGCGGCCGCTTTGGCCGGAGTCTCGCCTGCGGCGACCGTGCCTCCGGGAAATCCCCATTTCCCTGCGTGGGGACTGCCGGGCGGGTGACGGACCAAAAGTGCCATTCCGGAGCGCAGCACGACGCAGGCGACGTTCATGCTGTGACCGGGTGCATGACCCAGGTCTCGGAAATTTTCCCCGAGAATGAATAATCCCACGGAACAGCCCCAACAACGTCAGCGGCGCCGTCGTATTGTCGGCGCCGGATTTTCATCCCGCCAACGACGGCGGGCTGAAAACCTGTAAC
>JANPGH010000102.1:0-7784 GCA_031423795.1 Elusimicrobiota bacterium
AGACCCACAACACGCCGTGGCCGGCCTTCAGCAGCTCGAGGGCACGAAGACGACGTTGCTCCAACTGCGCTGGACTGCCGATTGGTCGTGACATGCATCCAGCATACCAAATGACCTATTACTTATGCGTATATCAGTAGCCCAATCCGATATAGCGCTAACCTTTCGCTTCGAGGGTGGGCCACGTATCGAATTCCACCTGGCGGCCCCGGACACTTTGAAAATCTCGATATTGATGCAATCCGGCGCGATGCAATCGAGGACGCCATTTTTATCTACAGGATTTCCCAGCGTGCCTCATTTGGACCGACAAGCAAGCGATGCGCAGACATCTCATCGCTGCTCGCCACGACCGCGCTCTATGATTGCTACAAATCGTACTTGCAGAGGACTGAAGATATTTTGACTCTGATCGAATTAGTGGATCGCGAAGGCTGTTTGCCGGCCTCATTTGGAGCGAAGCAACCACCACGTGATCCGAACGCCTGCGCGGCGCTCCAAAATATATTCAAAAAGTGAGCGTGAGACTCGCAGATCTCGTTCCTTGACGAGACGGCACGTAAAACGCGATGATGATGTATGGCCGATGTCAGACCGTTTCGCGGCGTGCGTTACGCCGCGGCCTCGCTGGACGAGGCGCTGTGCCCTCCCTACGACGTGATCGGATCCGAGCTCGCAAGCGAATTGCGCAGCCGTCCGCACAATGCGGTGTTCTTGGAATTGCCAGAAGGCGAGGGCGACGCTCGCTATACGAATGCGAAATCCGTTTGGCAGAAATGGATCTCCGACGGCACGTTAGCCCGGGATGAAAAACCCGCATTGTACGTGATCGAAGAAAAATATCAGCTCGGCGGACGCGCGCGCGTGCGTCGGGGATTTTTGGCCGCGCTTGGAGCGACTCCGAAGGCGGCCAAAGCGATCATCCCGCACGAGCGGACTTTGGCCAAGCCCAAAGCCGATCGCCTGCAGATGCTCGACACGCTGCGCGTCAATACCAGCCCCATTTTCGGAGTGTTCGCTGATCCGTCGGGAGCCGCGCGCAAGATTTTGGCCGCGGTGGCCAAGCGCAAGCCGACCACTGTCGGGCGCTCGCACGCGGGCGTCGGCTACCGCGTTTGGAAAGTTGACGACGAGAAGTCCATCGCGGCGATTCGCCGTGCGCTGGCGCCGCGGTCGATCTTGATCGCCGATGGCCATCATCGCTATTCGGTCAGCCGCGACCATCATCAGGCGACGGGCCTAGCCGGCTCGGACGCGGTGCTTTCCTATTTCGTCCCCGACGAGGACGCGGGCTTGGTCGTTTTGCCCACGCACCGGATCGTCGCAAAAAGCATGCGCGAGCGCGCGGTCAAGCTCGCGGACCTCAAGAAGGTCGGATCGTTAGCGGGGCTTTCGAAGGCCTTGGCGCAAGCAAAAAATCCTTATGCGTTCGGCTTGATCGAAGGCGGTTACTACCTGGGCACGCCTAAAGTCAAGAACGGTTGCAAATCCGGACTGGCGGTCGAGTGGCTGGGCGGGCATCTGTTTGAAGGCACCCAACCTGACGAGATGAGCTACACGCCCGACGCCGGGATCGCCGAGAAAAAAGCGCAGTCCCTCGGCGGCGCCGCCGTATTGGTCAAGCCCTTCTCGGTCGCTCAGGTGCGCGCGGCGGCACAGCGCGTCGGGCTGCTTCCCCAAAAATCTACCTATTTCTTCCCCAAAATCGCGACGGGACTGGTCTTCCGTCCACTCGAGCCGTGAAATTTTCCGTTATCGTCGCCGCCCGCAACGAGGGGCCCCAGATTGCGTCCGCATTGAAGCGCCTACGCCAGATTTCGCAGACCAGCCCAATGGAAGTATTGGTCGTCGATGGCGGCTCCGATGACGGAACGTGCGCGACGGCCGCCGATTGGGCCGACGAAGTCATCGAGTTCGGCGCGAACAACCGCGGCGCGCAATGGCACGCCGGCGCCGAACGCGCGGTTGGGGACTTATTCCTATTTTTACGCGCGGACGCCCAACCACCGGGAAATTGGCAGCAGGCGCTCGAGCATTTCTGGTTGACGACGTCCGTCGAGAAAGTGGCCGCGGTCGGATTCTCCGTGGACTACGGAGCCGGCATGGGATTTCGCGCGCTCTCGGCCTGGTCGAACGCGCGCGTGCGCGCGGGGACGATCGGCGCCGACCACGGCATCTGCACGACCCCCGAAATTTACAAGCTCGTCGGGGGGTTCCCGCCTTATCCGGAGCTTGAGGACTACGAATTCAGCCGTCGTTTAAAAGGCCGCGGCCGCATTCATTTGCTCAAGGACCGCATGCACGCCGCCGCCCGCCGCATCCGCGCCCAGGGCCCGATGAATTACGCCGTCCGCCGCATGTGGGCCGAGTTCCGTCACTGATCGGTTTTCCCGGGGCCCTCTTCGTCGAGGTCCTTCGGCCCACAAAACAAGCACCATAGGACCCTTACCCGACGGGAGCCCAACGGCTACCATTACTGGGTGAGGTTACCTCGCGCAAAGGCGTTTTTTACGCTGCTGTTGACGTTTCCGGCCGTCTCCCATGCCGCGAGCGCCGCGAGAGGTCCTTCCGTCGCGGCGGGCGCGTCCGTGGCCGCGGCCATAATGCCGTACATCAACGCAATTCCTCCGGAATTGCGGGCGAACGTCGTCGATTTCATCGCGTCTAGACAGGCGGGCGCCGGGTTGCTCAGTGAGGTCGGCCGGCCGTCTGCAATCCATTCAGCGCAGGCGTTGAGCGCTCCATTTTTGGACTCTCGCGCCGTTTTGCCGTCAGCGCAGACGATGGAATACAGGATGAGGATCGCGACCGAGCAGTTGGGCGGCGCGCTCGCGCTGGAACAGCGCGCTCACGTCGAATCCGCGTATAAAACTGCGCAACGTGGCCTTTTTGACGCGAGAGCCATCGATCGCTTTATCCACACGACGACCAAAAGGATCGGGATGGCCCTGAGCCCGGACGCCGAGGGAGTTATAGAGGCGGAATATGCGGAATATTCTGTAATGAGGTCGTACGGGCGGGAAGTCCACGTTCTGAGCGGGCATCCCCGCCATCCCGCGCTTCTTTCGATTTTCGACTCCCACATTAGGACGGCCATGGCAGCGGATCCGGAGGGAGCGCTCGCCTTGGTCCAGGGGCGCTTGACCGAGACGCCAGAGGCCGCCGCGATGTCCCGCGAAGCCCACGAGTGGGGGATCCCGACCTTCGATCCGACCTTCAATTTGTTCCAGAGGGCGGTCAATGATCGTTATCACGCGGCGCATGGGAACGAGAAGCTCCCGTCCATTTATGCCAATCTTATTTTTCTTTACACCCGCGCGGGGTAAAACTTCGCCTGAAGACATCGACCGCATCGTCCGGGTCGCGGAAATCCATTCCGGGCTGTCGTTTTTAACCCTGGAGCGCTCATTAAAATCCCGCGCCTTGAAGATGCGACAAGACGCGAAGTATTTGAAGGCGTTCCTCCAACAGCACGGCGCCTATGCCGCGGAAGCTATCGCGATTAGCAATGCGTTGAGCCAGCAAGCGGTGCGATGGGTGTTCCATCAGCACCCGGCCCGGAAGAAGATTTTTGTTTATCTGGGAAGGGCGCATTTGCCTATCTTGGAAACGAAAGACGTGGACGCGGAGCAGGCCGTTTCGCCGGAGGAGCTCGCGGCGATCATTGGCCAGCGGGACCATCACGCGCTGGTCCTGGCGTTGGAGGCCGCGAAGGTTGACGTCGAGAAGTTGATCAACAGCGCGTTGCCGAATATCGAGAGTCTCGCGCGCTACGTCTTCGAGTCCGAAATCAGGATGAAGAATTACAAAGACTCATTCTTTTACCGGGTGTTGCAGTCGCTGGCGATCATCAAATCCGGCCTCGATCAGAAAAAACCACCGGATGCGATCTCCGCCGAAGCGGGGAGCGTTCTGGGATTTTCGACGACGCCGGACGTCGTCGATGCGGCCTATCATGAGCTCGAAAGATACCTGATGACGCTGTCCGCCCATGCTGACATTTTGGTGCAAATGGTGGCGTCCAAACTCCGCGGGAGGTAGGGGTGATCGGTTTTCGCGGGGCCCAATTCGTCAGGTCCTTTGGTCCGCGGAAAAAGCCCCATAAGACTCTGTTTGCGTCGGTGCGCCGGGGATAATATCAACAGATGAGTCGCAAGACGCCGCAAGCAGTTCTAGCCGTTCTTTTAACCGCCGCCTCGGTTGTGCGCGCGGCGGACATCGCGAAAGCCCGCGCGTCTTTGCCGGCGGCGTTGTCGAATTTTTTCGGCGCCATCCCGCCAGGATTTCGTGCGAATGCCCTACACTTCGTCGCGGCTGAGAAAATGGATGTCGAAGGGTTACGCCGCGTCGGCAATCCGGCGGGAATAGTTCCGGCGGCTGAGTTGGAGGCCCAATTCAACGAGTTGGCGTCGAAAGACGTGCCGGTCGCGGCGGTGGAAATGAGAATGGGCATGGTTGCGGATGAGTTGCTCGCCGCGTTGCCGCCGGAAGAATTCGCCCAGGTTAAGTCCGCCTATAACGACGCGCAACGACGTCTCTTCGATGCCGGGGCCATCGATCGGTTTGTCCACACCACTACCGAAAGATTGGGCATGGTTCGGGAAGACGGCGGCGTGGACGTCGGACTAGAAGATTATCACGATGCGAGATACTCGATCATGAGGCTGCACGGGCGCGAGATCCATGTTTTGAGCGGACAGCATCGTCATTCAGAATTGACCGCGATTTTCGACGCGCATATAAAACCGGGATTCATTCGCAACGCGGAACAATCCGTATTTATGTTGGAAGGCAGTGGTGGCGACACTCCTGAGGTGATCGCCGCAGAGAACGTCGCGCATGAATTCAGTATTCCGGACGTGGACCCTATTGTCAACCATTTCCAGAGGGCGGTCATTGATCGTTTGAAATTGCGCCGTCCGGCGTTAGCGTTGAGAGAATATTACTCCAACCTCCTCTTTGGTTTCACGTATGCCAATGACCCCAACATGGCTCCGGAAGAAGCGGCGACTTTTGTCCGCTCCGTCAGTATACAGTCGGAACTGCCCGGGAAAATTTTAGAGGAAGACTTGAAAGCACATTTGAGGAAAATGCGACGAGACCCGGGTTATCTGGAGGAATTTATCGATGTCATCAACGCGATATCGAATGAGGTAGGGCCCATAAGCAATGCGCTAAGCCATCAAGTATTTCAATGGCTGATGGAGCAATATCCAGATAAGCGGAAAGTCTTCGTCTATTTTAGAGCCATGCATTTGCCCATATTGGAGTGGGGTAATATCCATGCCTTGGATCAATTGTCTCCCGCGGAGTTGCGTTCGATCGTCGATCGCAGAATAAGGACGGAGCGTATGATCGTTCTCTCCAATGCGCGGATCCCTATCGTTGAATTATTAAAAGAGACGGTCACGCCCTCGAGACTCGCGCAGCTTGCGCATAATGCGGAAGTCCAGGAATCGGACTTTTATTCGGCGTTCGAGTTCAAAATACAGCAAGCCGTGGCGACAGTCAAGTTCGGTATCGCGCGAAAGGCGCCGTTTCATGAGATCGCCGCGGAGATTCGAACCGCTCTCTCTTTTTCGGGAAAACCGAAGGTCATCGATGCGGCCTACGTGGACCAGGAACATGTGATGCGGATCCTAAGGGATCAGGCCGGACTTTTGGTTCAAATCATCGCCAGCAAGTATCGTCCTATTCGGTGAGCAGAAGGGGCACGGTCGGAGGCGGCGCGTCCACCGGCAGCTTATCGAAAAAGTCGTGGATCACCGCTTCGATCACGGCGCAATCCATCGTTGAGCAGATCGCGACGCGCATCACCTTATTATGAGGAAGCCCCTGCGTGTACCAAACGGTGATGCGGCGCATGTTGAGCGCCGCCTGCCGATCGCCTAAATACTGGCGTTGAAGGGCAAAGTGTTGGAGTAGGGTCGCCTTTCTCTCGGCGATGGAGGGGATATAGGGCTCGGTGCGCGTGCCGCTCATTATTTCTTCTAAATTGCGGTAAATCCAGGGGTTGCCCAAGCCGCCGCGGCCGATCATCACGCCGTCGGCGCCAGAGACTTCGAGCATTCGGCGGGCATGCTCGGCGGTGAGGACGTCGCCGTTGCCGATCACCGGGATTTTCACCGCGCGCTTAACCTTGCCGATGGCTTCCCAGTCAGCTATGCCGCTGTACTGTTGGGCCTGGGTTCGGCCGTGGACGGTGACGGCGTCGAGGCCCGAGGCTTCGGCGCGGCGGGCCATTTCGGCGGCTTCATCGCCCGACGGATCGTTGAAGCCTTTGCGCATCTTGACCGTCACGGGAATTTTCTTCACGGCCGCACGCACGGCGCGGAAGACTTTTTCGGCCTGATCCGGATTCTTGAGAAGGGCGGAACCTTCGCCGTTGGTGACCACTTTCTTCACTGGACATCCCAGGTTCATGTCGATGAGGTCGAAGCCCCATTCTTCCAGGATCGAAGCTGCCTCCGCCATCATTCCCGGGTCGCAGCCGATGATTTGGGCGCCGAGCGGGCGATCTTCCGGAATGCTTTGGAGCATGCGCCGCGTTTTGGCGTTCTCGCGCGTCAGCGATTGCGCGGACACCATCTCGAGAAAACAAAACCGAAGTCCCCGCTCGCGCGCGACTATCCGAAACGGCAGGTCGGAGCACGCGGCCAGCGGAGATTGGACGATCCTCGACGGGAGGGAAAGGGAGCCGATAAGAAGTCCCATCAATCTATTTTAGCAGTTACGACGGCCGCGCGCGTTTTAGCGCCAGAAAATGAATAGGCGCAGCGAAGCGGCAATCGCCGCCTCAATACGACTGAGCATGAAGGGCGTGATCTCATCACGCAAATGGCCGGCGCCGTGGGCGACGGTGATGTACTCTTTGAGCCGGACGCGCATACGGCGGGCGATAAGCGTGCGCCTGAAGTCGGAGGCCGTTCGCGTGCGGATAATTCTTTCTAAAGGCTCTAAGCCGAGGCGGCGTGACATCTCGTCGACGCGTTTGTTCCAAGCTGGACCGCGGCGCTCGGCGGGGAGCGACTCCAAGTCAAATAGTGTTACGAGGCGGACATTCCGCAAAACGGAGCGCACCTGAGAAAGGCGAGTGGCGGGGTCCGAGCCAGGATCAAGGTAGAAGGAAAGGTCCGCGTAATCAGACAGCGTCAGCAGAGCGTCGAATGCCTCGCGATGTCTCTCCAGGGAGCCCGGAGGTAGCATGGGCTTGGTGAGGTCGTCGATCAACGCGCGGCAGGCCCCGTCGAAAAGTTCCCTCTTGAACGCGCGCAAGGGATCGGCCGTGGATTCCAGCTTGCGGCGGAGATAATCCCAGGGGTCCGTTTCAGTTTTGCGCACCCCGCCATCCCATTGGACGGACTCCCAGAGGCGCGCCAACAAGGCCAAGCGCGGTCCGCCATAGTTGATCACGATTAGAGGATAGGTCGGTCGTACTGGCGGCGTCAAGTGTCTGGTAGGTGCTCATTTCGCTGCGGGCGCGGGAGGCGATAAAATCATCCCTCCGTTACGCGCGGCATTGAGCCGCGCTTCGCTCCGGTCCCGCGATTGGGAACTAACGGCGGGACCGGAGAGACACTTCGGGATGATTTTATCGCCTCCCTGTCCCGCCAGCGACGGTAATGTGCCGACGGTTGCCGAGTGATTATCCTAGAAACGGCAGTTGAGCGCCTGAAGATCGAAAGATTCGTTTGATTTGCCTGAGCAAACCACGATTTGGGAAACTCACCCAATGGGTGAGGCCAAAAGACGTGAACAAAATGCTCTGGCGGGCATAGACAATG
>JANPGH010000103.1:0-1610 GCA_031423795.1 Elusimicrobiota bacterium
CAACGACATTTCTCTGGATTTGGCCTAACGGCAACGGCTACGATAACGGCAAGGAAAACGGATCAAGACGAAGACGACGGCTTACGTCAAGTGTTGCAATAGCTATTAGATGTCGGGGACCAATACGCCTGGGTCGACTCATTGAACAAAGAGCCCGGCTGCCCTAAAGAAAACGTCTGCGAACAGGATCCCCCCCTCAAAGACACCCCGGCTGGAAGCATCCCTGGTCTTTGGTAAAGCAGCACACCCCTAAAGACCCATATCCGCCTGAACCATCGGCCCAGGCCCTTTCATACCCAACGGCCCATGTCCCCGCTAACAAATCCACCTAAAATTAGGTTAGGCTATATATGTACCGTTTCGAGGACCCCTCATGAAAAAGAGCTCGACCTATCTTGCTATCGGAATTTCGCTTGCGGCTCTCTCCGCCTCGGCCGCCGGGGTGGTCCCAGCAAGTGTACCGAACGCAGCAGCGATGCTATCCGGTGCCCGCCAAATTGCGAAAGACGCCGGCCTTCCCACGGATGACATTATCATTGCCCAGGCTCCGCCGACACCGCAATCTGTCGCCGCAAACAGCGCAAGTAAGGATGACTTGATGGAAGCCCTGCCGGCATTAATTGCAGCAGCGAAAATGGATGACGAGGCTATCAGCGAATCTCTCGTCGCTTTAGGGATTCAAGTTCCATCTAATTCGGTTTCCGTAAAAAGTATCCCAATGAATAAAGATGATGAAGGGTGGCGCATTTTTTCTATTTTAAGGTTTAGTGGCGAAACCAAAATTCAGATCGTACGTTATCTAAAATCAGATAAGAGGGGCCGGACGTATTTGTTAGCGATGGATGGGACGCTACTTTCGGCCGCCTTAACACGAAAATCGAGCGGTCTATTTTATTCTGATCCTATCCAGCTTCCCGACGCGCAAACCGGTTATCGAGAGCTTCTTGGCTTCTGGGTTCAGTATTACCGTGACAACCTTAAGGGCAAAGAACAAATAACCGCAAGAAATTAAGTATTTCTTTCCCTAGAAATTCCCGACATCCGGGGCTATACTCCGACGTATGCATAGAGGAACTCTCGTCCTCTTGATTGCGCTAAATGGGGTTGTATTTGCCCAATCCAACAAAGACGCAAACACTCCCTCACAATTTGAAGATGATACTCCGCCGCCGCCTCCCCCTGGCCCTGCCGTAACCCCCGACACAAACCGAACTACCCCCCCCCACCGGCCGAAACCACCACAGCACCACCTCCCCCTCTCCCGGAAGCCGACCCCGCAGCGACAAAAGCAAAAACGGAGATGCACAATGTCTTAAAACAAGGCGACACCGCGACCTTTAGCAATCTCCTTCGCGATGCCACTCGCCAATTCCCCAACGACCCCAAGATCAAGGCCGCGGCCGACAAGTGGGCCACGGCTAACCACGACCGAACCGTCCTCCCTGCCATCGCACGTCTTCTGTCTCAAAACTGTCCAGTCCCACCAATCGGAACCCAGTGCAATCCCACCAACACGGACCCACCTGGTTTGAGCGTTTTCTAGTTTAGCGCATCACCCTCATCGAGTCCATCTCATTTTTGACGTTTTGGCGTTCATCAAGCAGCTCCTT
>JANPGH010000104.1:0-6421 GCA_031423795.1 Elusimicrobiota bacterium
TTGTAGAGCGGACCAACGCGTGGCTCCAGAACTTCCGCCGCCTCGTCGTTCGCTACGAGCGATCCGCGTTGATCTTCCTGGGTTTGATTCATATGGCCTGCGCGCTCATCGCGCTCAAGCGGGTTGTTGGATGACTTCTAGGCAAATCTCACCTAGCGTCGCCCATCTTACGGTCTCTCTCTCTTATAGCATCAAATGTCAGGAGAGAATCGCGGTAGTGCTTGTACTGCTTCCGTCTCGCTTCCAGCTCGGCTTCCAGCTCCGTAAAAGTATCGAGGACTTTCACAATTTCGCGCTGGATTTCAAGAGGTGGGACGGGGACGCGGATTTTTGCGAGGCTCTTGGCGGACACATCGATGACCTTCGTGCCGACCGCGTACTTTTTTTTCTGCGCGAAGAACTCAGGTGTGCGGAAGTAGTACGACAAAAATCCGGCGTCCTGGCTGTGTTTGATGACCGTGGCGTGTCCGCCGGTGACGATTTGTGATTTGCCGAGCCATGCGACAGATTTGCATACAACCTCGAGGTTCTCGCTGGTGTTGGTAATGATTATGTCGCCTGGTTCGACTTTAGCGAGCGGAGAGGCTGTCTGAGGCGCAACAAACGAGATAGTTTCTGTCGTGGAGATTCCGTAGTACGTGTAGATTTGGCCGTAATGAATGCATCCGACGCCGGATTCGGTGAAATCAGATTTGGGCATCCCGTTACCGCGGACCAATTCGGCGATATCACCGAGCGGCTTGAACTCCACCCCTTTCGGGCAGAACTTGGCGATGAGGTTGTCGATGAGGCTCACGTCCGGTCTCCTTCCAAATCAGCCACTATCGCATCTATCTGCGTGCGAAGTTCGGCCTGGCGCTTGACGATGCGCGCGATGTCGATGTTCAAGGCCTCGATGTCCACGGCCACGCGCGTGTCCTTCTGTTCGACGAACGAAGACACCGAGATGCTGTAGCCGTTTTCCTCGATGGCCTTGTTGTCCACCAGCTTGGCGAAGTGAGCGGCGTTCTTGCGCGTGGTGAAGGCGTCCAGGATTTTCGCCCGGTTCTGTTCGGTCAACTTGTTCTTGTTGCCGCTACGGACGAACTCGGCGGAAGCGTCGATGAACAAGGTCTTATTGTCGCGCTTGCTCTTTTTGAGGATGATGATGCATGTGGCGATGGTGGTGCCGAAGAAGAGGTCCGGCGGAAGCTGGATGACGGCGTCGATGTAGTTGTTGTCGATGAGGTATCGGCGGATCTTGGCTTCCGCACCGCCGCGGTAGAGCACGCCCGGGAACTCCACGACGGCCGCCGTGCCGTCGGTGGCGAGCCAGCTCAAGATGTGCATGGTGAAGGCCAGGTCGGCCTTGCTCTTGGGCGCGAGAACTCCGGCGGGGGCGAAGCGCGGGTCGTTGATGAGGAGCGGGTTGGAGTCGCCGGCCCACTTGATGGAATACGGGGGGTTTGAGACTATGGCCTCGAAGGGCTCGTCGTCCATGTGCGCGGGATCGGTCAGCGTGTCGCCGTGGGCGATGTCGAACTTCTCGTAGCCGACGTCGTGCAGGAACATGTTAATGCGGCAAAGGTTGTAGGTGGTGAGGTTGACTTCCTGGCCGAAGAAGCCCTGGCGGACCTTGCCCGGTCCCAGCACCTTGGAGAATTTCAGCAGAAGCGAGCCCGAGCCGCATGCTGGGTCGTAGACCTTGTTGACCGAGGTCTTGCCGGCCACTGTGATGCGAGCCAGAAGCTCTGAGACTTCCTGCGGGGTATAGAATTCGCCTCCGGACTTGCCGGCGGTGGAGGCGTACATCTGCATGAGGTATTCGTAGGCGTCGCCGAAGAGGTCAATGCTGGCACCCGCCACGGAGTCCAGCGGGAGGTCGCCGATGGCGTACAGAAGCTTGACCAGTTTCTCGTTTCGCTTGGCTACTGTGGGACCCAGCTTCCCGCTGTTGACGTCTAGGTCGTCAAATAGACCTTGCAAGGCGTCCTCGCTGTCCGTGCCATGGGCCGAGCCCTCGATGGCCTTGAAGACTTTGGCGAGGGTCTCGTTAAGGTTGGCGTCGGCGCGGGCGCGCTTGCGCACGTTGGCGAACAAATTGGACGGCAGGATGTAAAACCCCTTCTCGCCGATGGTCGTCTCGCGTCCGCGCTTGGCGTCCTTGTCGCTCAAGGCGGCGTAGTCGAAGCTCTTATTGCCGGCCTTGCGCTCAACGGCGTTCAGGTAACCAGTCAGGTTCTCCGAGATAAAGCGGTAGAACAGCATGCCGAGCACGTAGGTCTTGAAGTCCCAGCCGTCCACGCTGCCGCGTAGGTCGTTGGCGATGCGCCAGATGGTTTTGTGGAGATCCGCTCGTTCGTTCTCTTTGACGTCAGGCATGTCTAGATTTTATGTAATTTGGGTGTGCCTGACCGAAGGAAGATCCCACGGGTCTCACCGCCTGCGGCTTCTATTCCTTCCCATTACCATCATAAGCGGGTCGGGGCCTGGGGTCCGAACCTGCGATTTTTCGCGTAGCAGAGCAAGCATGTTAAGAATCACTCGCGGAGAAAACGGCGTCCTTCCTGCCTCAAGGACTTCCTTAAAATGGCCGCGCCTACGTGGTCGAGGTGCTGCTCTCGCGAATGCGGGAGGAATTAAGGGATGGAAGCGACGCGCACGGCGGGTTGGCGCTGCCAAAGTGGCGGCTGTCCCTTTGCCTGCGCTTGCAAAAGGCGCTCGTAGAATTTCTGGAATTGCCGTGGGTTGATCTCGGCGGCTTTCTTGAAATCCGCCAATGCTCTGCTACGCGAGCCCAAAGTCTCAAACGCCATTCCACGCTCAATCAGCGCGTAGCCGAAATCGGGTTTTGATTTTAAGGCGAGGGTCGCTTCTTTAATCGCCACCTCCGGATTGCCTTCCTTTTGACTGGAGTGGGCGACAATCAAGTGAGCTTGTGCATTGTTGGGGTCCTCACGCAAAACGCTCTGGGCTTCAGTCTTGGCGTGGGCATCATCGCCTTTATTCATCATTGAGATCGCCGAACTTGTGCGGACGATGACGACAGCTCCGTGGTAGAGCGATTGATAGTTGTCGGGGTCAAGTTGCGCAGCCTGGCCGAGGTCTTGAAGACCTCTCGCCATACGGCCCCCAGTCTTCCAGAAAGCCCTTCCCCGTACGGCGAGGGCGTCGGCATCCTCCGGGTTAGCCGCGATGGCTTTGCTCGCCCAAGCGATCGCTTCAGAGGGGCGTCCCATCTCCATCATGATGCGTGCCCGTTGCGAGAGCACTTGCGGCTCGCCATGGCTCAGTGTTACGGCTTTTAAAGAGTCTTCGTCGGCTTTACCAAGATTGCCGTTCATTGCGCGTGCCATGGCTCGGGCATAGTAGAGGGGGGCGAAGTTGTCGGTCTTTCGGATCGCCTTAGTCAAAGTCGCTTCGGCGGCGGCCGGTTGACCGGCGTCCAGATCAGCGTACGCGGCTGATAAGGATCGAGTTGCGGCACCAAACATTTTTGAGCCGACCCTGAGTTTGAAGTTGTGCTCAGTGTAGCTGCCGTCAGATTCCGGCGTCCACTGTTTGCCGAACAGGCCTGAGCTTTGTGACAAAAGACGTTCAATGGCGGGTAGGACGGTCCTATCATGATTAACGACCGCCCATTTTGCGGCCGCAGCCTTGATCTCGGGGTCGTTGGGGAATTGTCGAGTGGCGTCGCGAAGGAGGTTGTTGAAACTCGCTGTGTCGCCTTGTTTAAGCGCTTCGTGCATCTCTTGTTTGAGCGGTGCGGCGGCGGCGACGGGTTCGGGGAGAGGAGGAGGGGGCGTTACCGAGGGTTCGGCGGGGGGTGGGGTAGTGCGATTTGTGTCGGGAGTTAGTTCTGTTGTCGGGGGAGGAATGACATCCGATTTTTTGGCAGGGGCATCGTCATCATTTGATAAACCATCAGTACCATCACTCAGCGCCGCTGGAGCGGGAGTACTTTGGGCAAACGCCACCCCGGTAGTTGCAATCAAGAGGACGAGAGTTCCTCTGAGCATACGTCGGAGTATAGCCCCGGAAGTCGGGAAATTCCAGGGAAAGAAATACTTAATTTCTTGCGGTTATTTGCTCTTTGCCCTTCAGGTTCTCGCGGTAGTATTGGACCCAGAAGCCGAGGAGGTCCTGATACCCTGCCTGTGCTTCAGTCTGTTCGATTGGGTCAGACGAAAATCGATCACTAGACTTCTTCGTAATTGTGGCTGCAATGAAGGTTCCATCCTTAGTTATGAGGTAAGATCGCAACCTATTTTCAGGGTTAATAATTCGCCCAATTACTATCTTTTGGTCGTTGGCAACTGAAACCACTGAAAAGTAGCGGCCTCCCTTATTATCTGGGTCAACGCGAGGATAACCCGCAAAGGACAGAGAGTCATAAGGAGATTTGATTCCGAGAGCTACAATAATCTCTGGAACGATTAAATTATCTTTCTTCTGCGAGGTGGCGATTAACGCCGACAATGCCTCCTTCACCTCATCTTTACTTGGGCTCGGCGCAGCGACAGATTGGGGTGTCGCCGGCGCCTGGGCAATCACAATGTCTTCCGACGGAAGCCCGGCTTCTTTAGCGATTTGGCGGGCACCGGAGAACATCGCTGCTGCGCTCGGTTGAACTGTTGGACCCACGCCGGTGGCCGACGCGGAGAGAGACACTAGCGATATTGCGACAGCAAGATAAATCGAGCTCTTATTCATGAGGGGTCCTCGAAACGATGCATATATAGACTAACCTAATTTTAGGTCGCGTTGCACGCGTAGGCCTGGGTCTTTGGGGAGAAAATCAGATGCCCGAAGGGCGGAGTCGGATATGGGCATTTCGGCCTCAAAAATTCTCCCAACGGGCCCAACCGGAAAGAAGGAGAAATGCACATATTTCTGGATGTGGTGCAAAGTGCCGGCGACGAGCCTCGATAACCTCAAACTGGGGAAGAGGCAGTAAACGTCGACTTCGTGGCCCGAAAGTATTTGGTCGGGCGGTTTCTTTTCTGAAAAGAAATCGAGCCATCGCGCGGATCTAGCCAATTTCTTTTGCCTGATGATTGTTCAGGCGTTATAAAAGACATGGTGGGGGTCTGTGTGAGTAAGCAAGATAATTCGTCTGAGGCAGAAGTATCGTACAGAGAAGGGTTCCAGGTTGATTCGCCGCGCGCGCCGGCTCCCGAATTCGAAGGGGACCCGCCTCGCCGGGCCAATCGTGGGCTTAAGAGAGCTGGATCGCCCACTTTCATTCAGAATGAGAGCGACCCATGGCGGCACCTGTTGCGCTTGATCGCGGCGGAGTATCCGTACTGCACAATGTACGGCGTGAACATCCTCGATGGGAACATCGTCTCGTGTGAAAATATTCAACGAAGCCTTTCATTTGGCCCAACAACGGTGCTGGATGTGCCCGAACCCGTCTTCGATGAATATTGGGAAGCGCTCAAAGGGCTATGTCGGGAGATGAAATCGGGACGACTCGTCGAGTTGCACTTCAATAAGAGCCGGCCCGTGAGCGCGCGCAAGAGCGAAGGAGGGCGGCGATTTAAGCGGTTTCTTCGAAAAATGAAAGACGATTCTCTATAAAAGTTCGTGTCATGGACGGAAATGTTGTTGACGGCGCAAAGTTTTATGATTTTGCGAGGGGAAAATAATTTTCCGCATAATGCGGTAAATCGCGAAAAGAGTGCTTTTTGCCGGCAGCAAGAAGTCGTGCGCGTTGGAGAATCGATTTGTTACTCAAACGCTTCTTATCCATTGTGCAAATGGTGATGATGTTCCGCTCTTCCGCCAAGTTTGGAGCTTTTTTAAGAAATATTGGGAACAAGTAGACCTGAGGGAAAATCTTTTCCAATTTTCGAATGACCGCCAAGGTCTTCCCTGCCTTTCCTTTGAGCCGGCCAACCAAATTAAGGACTACCACCCCATCCCGGGACAACCGCTTTTGCGCCGATCTAAAAAAGTCAGCTGAAAGCAGCGGCGGCGGCATCCACAGATCGTTGTCTTTGCTTTTAAATACATCAAGAACGATGACATCAAAGCTCTGATCGGACTTTCTGATGAAATCGTAAGCGTCGCCTGCATGTATCTTGAGGCGGAGATCTGCCTTTACCCCGAAGAACCGATTTGCGACCAAGATGATATCGGAATCAATTTCAATTACGTCGATCATCAACTTAGGATGGTTGCGACGCAAACTCAAGGGCATAGCGCCCCCGCCGAGTCCGGTGACTAGGAGGCGTTTTGGATTATTCTTGAATATCCGGTCTTCATCCCGGCGAGTGGCTGAAATCGGCGTAAAAATCGCGGTGCTCTCGACGAAGAAATAGCGTTTAAGGCGGTCACAAAATCTGGCACGATTGCCGGATGCGAAAACAGCGATGCCTGCGAGATGCCTACCACTTCCCTGGATTTCGTCCAGCGCGAACCGTGGTGGGAGTTTTCG
>JANPGH010000105.1:0-11305 GCA_031423795.1 Elusimicrobiota bacterium
TTGTAGAGCGGACCAACGCGTGGCTCCAGAACTTCCGCCGCCTCGTCGTTCGCTACGAGCGATCCGCGTTGATCTTCCTGGGTTTGATTCATATGGCCTGCGCGCTCATCGCGCTCAAGCGGGTTGTTGGATGACTTCTAATCATTATGCGTTTTTCGGAGCATGCCCGCCAATTTTTTGGGGAGCGACTTTTCCCCCAACGTTGGGCCGTTGTTAAGTTGAGTTCTACTCTTGTTGACGCTCCCCCAGAATCTAGGCCAAGGTCAGTACTCCTCTGGGAGACTGCTCTTATCCGTCTCAGGCCTCACGTCAACTGTAATCGAAAGATTTATCAACAGATTTAAATTACCCATCCCCAAATTGCGACATCAAACAAGAGACGAGGCGGACGACGAAAACTTCCCTTCGTTCTAACCCAAGCGGCGCATGGTTTCGATATTGCGCGCAGAGATCTTGTCGATGTCGGGGTATTCGGCGACGGCGCGCTCGACGCTGGACTCGCGGAGGATGTGGAGCATGGGGTACGGGGAGCGGTTGGTGCGGTTGGTGACGTCGTCGGGGTCGGTGCCCTCGAACTGGTAGGACGGGTGGAAGCTGGCGATTTGGAAGATGCCCTCCAGCTCTAGGTTTACAAGGGTTTGGTCGGCGAGGTCCAGGAAGTCGTTGTAATTGAAGAAGTCGGCGAGGACTTTAGGGAGGATGATTAAGGTGGTCTCGGTCTTGGCCGGATCGAGGCTATGCAAGAGGAGAAGTTCGTCGGCCAATTGGGCGCGCAGAGCCTCCGGGGTGTCGGCGGCGCTGACTACGTAGCGGATGCGTTCGGTGACGTAGACCTCGCGGGCGAAGGGGCAGAGGTTCAGGCCGATTACCACATCCTTGAGCCACGTCTTGGTGGCGTCGATTACTGTCTGGTCGTTTGATTGCATCCCCGAGGATTCTCGCACTTTTACTACACTGTCTCCATGCCGACTCCGACGAAAGGGCGCGAAAGCGTGGACGCGGCCGTCGCAGCGCTTCAGGAACGCTTGGCCGACGGGGATCCTACCGACCCAGAACTGCGCGTGCACGCCGAGGGCGACCGCGGGTCCTTCGCCGCGTCGTCCTTGGTGGTGGCCACCGGCGGGCTGTCGATTCCCAAGATCGGCGCCACCGGGTTCGGGTTCGCCGTGGCCGAGCAGTTCGGTCTGCGCGTGGTTGAGCGGGCGCCGGCGCTGGACGGGTTCGTTTTCGGGGATGACGACCGCCAGAAGCTGGACGGTTTTGCCGGCATTGCGCTTGACGCGGTCATGACCTGCAACGGCGTCGCTTTTCGCGAGAATCTGCTATTCACCCACGGCGGATTCAGCGGGCCGCCCGCACTCCAAGCGTCCCTGCATTGGTATCCGGGAGACGCGGTCCACGTTAATTTCCTGCCCGGATTTACGCGCGCCGACCTGTTGTACTGGTTTGCCGCGCGCAAGTCGAGCAAGGCGTCGATCAAGACGCAATTGGCCGAGCTGGTGCCCAAGCGCTTGGCCGACCGCTTTTGCGAACTGTACCTTCCTCCCAACGCCACGCTGGGCAATTTCTTAAAGGCGGACCTGGAGGCGTTCTGCGAACGTCTTCAGGATTGGACCTTCGTGCCGCGACACACCGTCGGTTACGGCAAGGCCGAGGTTACGCGCGGCGGCGTCGACACCGACGAGCTGTCTTCCAAAACCTTGGAAGCCAAGAAATCTCCCGGCCTGTTTTTTATCGGCGAGGTCGTCGACGTCACCGGGTGGCTGGGCGGGTATAACTTCCAGTGGGCCTGGGCCTCGGGCTGGGCCGCCGGGCAAGCGGTCTAAGGCCGTCGCGCGTTACGCGGCTGCCCAATAATTCTCTAAGGCTTGATCCGTTCCACGCCGTCGTCTTCGACTTCATCAGCGATGGTGTAGTGAAGGGAGGCGGCGAGCGTCTTGGCGAAGACGCGAGCGGCCTCGCGGTCGGAGGGGATGGTAAATCCCGCCGCGGGAACTTCGGGGATCGCGATGTCGTACCAGCGCACCGAAGGCGTGGACTTGCCGCCCGCGCGAGAGGATTGAACTCTCCGGAAGGTGATCTTGATTGTCGCGGCGGCCGGCAACGTGTAACTCTTGCGAGACGAAAAAGGCCCCAGGCGCGCGGCGGACACGAAAGTGCGCGCGCCGGCGTCGAAGGCCTTGCGGTGATGGCCAAATCCGATGACAACGGCGCATACAAGGAAAACGGGAATCAGCGCCCTTTGCGGCCAGATAAAATCGAGCCAGTCGGCGCGATGGCGCCAGGCATAAGCGCACATCGCCAGACAAATCAAGCCGAGAATGGCCGCCATGAGGGCTCTGGCGGTGGTCATGCGGGAGGTGGCGATGAGAAGGCCCGGCCCCGGCTCGCTGATGCCGGCGATGGAAAGATCGAGCGGACTTTCAATGATGGAGTCTAACACCGCGACAGCTTAGCTAACTGTTAACCCACGGCCAGGTGGGTATTCGCGGCAGCCTAACGCTTGATCTCGATATTGCTCTTGAGTCCGCGGCTGACGGCGATCATGATCCCCATACCGACCGCCATGGCAATACCCACGCCGGTCCAGAATCCTCCGATCGACGCCAGTACTCCGGTCCTCCACAGCGCCGCGGCGGCGGCCCCCACGAGAATCGCATAGCCTAAAAGATATAGACCAGTTCCTTTCATGGTTTTATTATACGCGTTTGCGCGATCTTGGACCATGCGTAATACTACGCGAATACGGCGTCGTCGGGGGCTGGTCGTTTGATTGCATCTTCGAGAATTCACGTACTTTTATTACACTGTCTCCATGCAGACTCCGACCTGAACGTGGCCGAAACAAACGCCTTCGACGTCGTGATCCTGGGCGCCGGGGCCGCGGGACTGATGTGTGCCATTCAGGCGGCGGGGCGCGGACGGCGCGTGGCGGTGATCGATCATGTGCCTAAGGCCGGCGGCAAGATCATCATCTCCGGCGGCGGGCGGTGCAACTTCACCAATCTCCACGGCACGCCCAAGCAGTAGGTCTCCAAGAACGCTCATTTTGCGATCTCGGCGCTGTCCCGTTTTACCGCGGCCGACTTCATCCGCATGGTTTCAGAGAACGGCATCGCCTATCACGAACGCAAACACGGGGAACTCTTCTGCGATTCCTCCGCCCAGAAAATCATCGACGTGCTGCTGGCCGGGTGCCGGAAGACCGGCGCGCAATTATTTCTGAGCCATAAGATCTCAGCTGTAGCTAAGAAGGACGGCAGGTACCGCGTCGAGACCGACCGCGGGGCCTTCACCGCGCCGTCCTTGGTGGTGGCCACTGGTGGGCTGTCGATCCCCAAGGTGGGCGCCACCGGGTTCGGCTTCGCCTTGGCCGAGCAATTTGGACTGCGCGTGGTTGAGCTTGCACCGGCGCTGGACGGGTTCGTGTTCGCGGACGGCGATCGGCAGAAGTTGAATGGTTTTGCCGGCATTGCGCTTGACGCCGTCATGACTTGCAATGGCGTCGCCTTTCGCGAGAATCTGCTGTTCACCCACGCCGGGTTCAGCGGACCGCCCGCACTCCAAGCGTCCCTGCATTGGTACCCGGGCGACGCGGTCCACGTTAATTTCCTGCCCGGATTTACGCGCGCCGAACTGTTGGATTGGTTTGCCGAGCGCAAGTCGAACAAGGCGGAGATCAAGACGCAATTGGCAGAGCTCGTGCCCAAGCACTTGGCCGATCGCTTTTGCGAACCAAGGTGCGCGGGTCTTGGGGCAAATATTACCAGTGGCCGTCGCTGGACTCGCCGCCGTTCGATGCGCTGGGCAACGCCAATCTCCGCGCCGAATCGGGGCATCATTAGGTTCTGGGAGTGGAACATTAGTTCGCCGGCGACGTGTTGTCGCGCGTCGAAGGCTTCTATAAAACCATTGATAATTTGATCGTCAATCCCAACCCCGATCCGGCCACCAACCAACACGATTTCATCACCAGCGGGCGCAATCTGCAAAACAGCGGCAGCGGTTGGTCGAAAGGCGGGGAGTTTTTCATTCGAAAGAAAGTGGGCAGCCGATTTTTAGGCTGGATCAGCTACACGTACGCCGTCTCCCGTCGAAAATTGACGCCGACCGGCAGCGAAATTCCAGCGACGTACGATCAAAACAACATCCTGACCGTCCTGGGGTCCTATCAGTTCTCGCGCAAATGGGAACTGAGCATGAAATGGCATTCCCATACGGGCAACCCGTACACGCCGGTTGATTCAGTCACCAATAATGGATTTGGAGGATTGACCAGCAATTATGGGCCGGTCAATTCGGCCCGTTTCCCGTCCTATTAAAGGCTCGATCTGCGTTTGACGAAGACGAAAGTCTATAAATCGTGGACGATCGCCTATTACTTCGACCTCATCAATGTGCTCAAGCATAAAAACGTGTTTCAGGTGCGCTACTTCTCGGGAAATAATTTCGGCAACAACGGCGGTCAGTCGACGACTAAGAACGTCGACTATCAGTTCCCGATCATCCCTTTCTTTGGAATACGCGCCACTTACTAAACGCGCAGTAATACGGCGCATGAGCAATTTAGTAGACTACAAGCATGAAGGCCAGAGACGGAGATGCCCAGACCAAGATCGCTGCGCTCGACGGTGCCCGCAAGACCGGTGGCGACAAACGCGCGGCCGGCGCCTGCCCTTCCTGCAAGACCGCCGTGCCGGCGAAGCCCGGTTTCCGCTTCGCCACCCTCAAGTGCCCGAAGTGCGGCACCTTGATGGGCCGTCAGTAACCTTCCGCTCCAACTGCGCGAAGCCACTCGGGAGTAGGCGCGATCAGCTTGCGGCTCTTCAAGTCGAAAAGGCCAATGACGAATTCGGCCGAGCAGACGACAGCGCCGTCGGCGCGGAACATCTGCTGTTCCAAATAGCCGATTTTGCCGCGATAGTCGGTGGTTTGGGTGAGAATGTGCACGCGCTCGCCTTCGGTCACTTCCTGTTTGAAGCGAAGGTGTATGTCCAAAATGACTGGGCCGATGCCGCGCTCCTTGATGTCCTGGGCGCCGAAGCCCTTGCTTGCGATCATGTCCCAGCGCGCCTCCTCGAAAAGCTGGAGGTAGGCGGCGTTATTCACGTGGCCCAGGACGTCCAAGTGATTTTTGGCGATGGTCAGGAAAAATTCGTGCGGCGGTCCCGGCGTAAACGTCGACGTGCTCATGTTTTCTCCGCGGTGGCCGTTTGTTTGAGTTCCGCCAGCACGCCTTCGCGTAAACTTGGCACCTGCAGCTGCAGCGCGCGCGCCGCCTTCGGATGGAGGCCTTCGGGCAGCGCCGCGCGAAACGTCGGCTCGCCGGCTTGTTGGACGGCGAGCAGGCGGCCGTTTCGGTAAAGCAGGCGGTTGCCGCGGACGGCAGGCACGCGCGGCGCGTCGTTGAGCACGCCTTCGAGATTGAGCGGATCGGCGGCGGTGATGATCAGCCAGTCGTCGTCCTCGCGCGGACGGCGCAAGGCCTCGACGGCTTCGGGAAGGGCGTACTGTTCCCCCGCCACGCCCGCCACGAAGCGCCCGCCGTGCAGTTCACCGCGGGCTTCTAAGCGGCGCAATACCGGAATCAGTTCCCACCAGGAAGGTGCTGCCGCCTCGCGCGTCATCAGGTCGCGGAACAGCACGCCGTAGCGGCGCAGAAGCTGCCACGCCCATGTTTCTAATCTTTCGTCAGGCTTGGCCGCGGTCACCCGGCCGGGGAACACCGTCCAACGGCCGGTGCGTCCGTATGCCGCGCGCGGTTTACCCCACCTCGTGCCCCTGCGCGCTACAACGGGACGCGTGAGCACCATGCTGCGCAGGGCGGCGAAACCATCGGAGGTGACCAGGCCCAGCGCGGCCAGCTCGCTGAGCGCGTCCTTGATCTGCGTGGGAGGTATGCCCGAGGCTTCCGCGATATCGTCGAAGAACAACGCGCCTTCCCTCTTGAGGGCCAACAGAACTTTTTGCGCCTCGGCAGACGGTTGAGCCGCCGTGGTTGGATCAAGTCGCTCTGCAGGCAAAAGCCAGGCCAGGTCCTCGCGAAAACCGAGCGCAATCGGCACCACGCGCGTAAAAGACGCGCCGGTGCGCTCGCCCTCTTCCAAAGCGCGGCGCGGCGAGCGCAATCGCCCCCACGCCAGTTCACCGGAAAACGATAATGTGTCCAGCCATTCCGGCTGGTACTTCTCGACGCGCCCAGGCAGGGCGTCGGATTCCCAGGCCGAAGCGGCCATCTCAAAGCCCTGGAGCTGACCTATCGCCTCGTGCAGGCCCAGGCGGCCTTCACGGCGGCCACCGGGCAACAAATGGTGATATTCGGACAAAAAACGCCAGTAGGTTTCCGGCGACACGGCCTTAACCAGACGGCGCGCGCCGTCGAGAGTCAGGCGGTGGATGCGCGCCAGCAGGCGGCGTTCGCACCACTCCGTCACGCCGGCGTCTGTGAACTTACCTTGGATCGCAAAGCCTTCGTTCTCGAGCGCGGCCAGCGCGATCGCAACGCTTGTGAGCGGCAGTCCCAGATCACCCGACAATTTATCCACGGTGACCGGGCCGACGATCTCCAAGCGGCCGCGGATTACGTTGAGCACGGCCTCCTGTTCGTCCCATTGTCTACGCAACGACTCCGGTAATTGAGGCGCTGGATGGCCGTTGCCACTCGGACACGCGGCCGCAACCATGGTCCAACGTTCCGTCGTGACCCACAGCGGCGGCCGGCCGGCGCGATTCCACTGGCCGGCGCGACCCGAAACGACTAACGCGTCGAACCACCGCCGCCAGGGCGCGCATTCAGTGGCCGGCAAGGCGCCTATGCTCAGCAGCGCGCCGTGCAGCTCTTCTTGGTCGCGGATCACCGGCCAGGCTTCCTCGCGAATTTGCGCGATCGCGCCCGCATCTAACTTAGCTAAATCCTTGGCCTCGTTCGGCGACAACGTGCGGCGCAGGGCGACGCTGCGGGCGCGACGCTCCTCCAGCGGCGCGTCATCTAAGAACGCATACGGATTCGCGTTCAAGATTTGGTGCGAAAATGGCGACGGTTCGCGCGTGTCCTTGGCGATAAGCTCGACGCGGCCCGATTCGATGTCGCGCAGTAGGTCAATCCAACGCTCGACGTCCATGGCCTCTGTCAGGCAATCATGCAGCGTCTGGCGAACCAACGGATGATCGGGCGGCTGGAGGTCTGGCGGACGATGCTCGAAGCAGGCGGTCTGCATGGGGAATACAACCGTGAGAAGGTCGTCGGCGCGGAAGCGCTGCAGCGGTGGCGGGACTTTCTTTCCTCCACGGCTGCGCGGCACCGCGAGCGCGCGCGTCAGGTTCCAGCGCCAGCGCACCTGGAACATGGGTGCGGCGAGCAAAGCTTGGACCAAGGTCTCCCGCGCGTCACCGCTTTTGAGCATGGCGAACATCTGCTCGAGCGGGAAACTGTGCTGGACGCCGATCGACAGCACGATGCCGTTGTCGTCGGCGCTTGCTTGCAGCTCGAAATCGAAGGTGCGGCAGAATTTTTTGCGCAGCGCCAAGCCCCAGGCGCGATTGATGCGCGCGCCATACGGCGAATGAATCACCAGCTGCATGCCGCCGGTGTCGTCGAAGAAGCGCTCGAAAAGAATCTTCGTCTTGGTGGGGAGGAAACCAATCGCGGCTTTCTGCGCGTTGGCGTACGCGTACGCCTGCTCCGCGACAAATCCAGTCGCCCCGCACTCGGCGCTCAGCCAATCGAGCGTGGCGCTTTGGCCTTTCGCGGCGCGCACATCCAATTCCGAGCGCAGGTCGGAAAGCTCCGTGGATAATTCCACCGTACGGCCCGGCGCCTCGCCTAGCCAAAACGGGATCGTCGCGGGCGCACCTTGCGCGTCGCTGACCACCACCTGGCCGCCGCGGATATAGCGCACGCGCCAGGAGGTGTTGCCGAGCAGGAACACGTCGCCGGCCATACTTTCGACGGCGAAGTCCTCGTTGACGGTGCCGACAAAGGTGTCGTCACCTTCGGTGACGACTCGGTAATCGGCGGTCTCCGGTATCGCTCCACCGGACGTGATCGCCACCAATCGCGCGGATTTGCGCGCGCGCAGAATCCTATGGACTCCGTCGCGGTGGATATAAGCGCCGTCCTTGCGTCCGCGCGCCACGCCTTCGGAGTCGAGCTGAACCACCTCGGCGAATTCCGCGCGGGTTAGGGCGCGGTAAGGCCACGCGCCCTTGAACAAATTGTACAGCTCGTCCTCACCGCAATCGCGCGCGGCGACCTCCGCGATGATCTGCTGGGCAAGGATATCCAGGGGTGCTACCGGCATTTCGACCGCATCCAGGCGCCCATGGCGGATCGCTCGCAGCAGCGCCAGGCTTTCTAACAATTCGTCGCGGGTCAGAGCGAACAGCCGCCCTTTTGGGATCACGCCCAGGCGGTGGCCCGCGCGTCCCACGCGCTGTAGGAAGGTCGCGATTGAGCGCGGCGACCCCAGCTGGCATACCAGGTCGATGAAACCCACGTCGATGCCGAGCTCCAATGACGCGGTGGCGACGATCGCCTTAAGTTTGCCCGCCTTGAGGCGTTCTTCGGCGTCGAGGCGCGTTTCGCGGGATAAACTGCCGTGGTGACTGGCCACCGCATTTTCCCCCAGCTTTTCGCTGAGTCGGTGGGCGACGCGCTCCGCCATGCGCCGCGTGTTGACGAAGATTAAGGTGCTGCGGTGGGACTCGATCAGGGCGATCAAGCGGTCGTCGATCTCCGCCCATTGTTCGTTGGAGCAGACCGCGCCGAGTTCTGATTTAGGCACTTCGACTTCGACATCGAGCTGGCGCACGTGGCCCGTATCGATGATTTGGCAATCCGGGACATTGTTCGCATTCACGCGCCGCGCGCCAACCAAAAAGCGGGCGATCTCGTCGATCGGACGCTGGGTCGCGGACAGGCCGATGCGCGTCGGCGGCACCGCGCTAAGCGCCTCGAGACGCTCAAGGCTCAGCGCCAGGTGCGAGCCGCGTTTGTCCCGTGCCAGCGCATGAATTTCATCGACAATGACCGTTTTCACGCCGCTCAGCAGTGCGCGGCTTTTTGCGGAGGTCAGCAGCAGATACAGCGACTCGGGCGTGGTGACCAGGATATGCGGCGGATGCTTGAGCATCTTCGCGCGCTCGTGCTGAGGCGTATCGCCGGTGCGCACCAACGCGCGCAAAGGCGGGAGGAGCTGCCCCGCCTTCATCGCCGCGTCGCCGATCTCTGCCAGCGGCGATTCCAAATTGCGTCGGATATCGTTTGACAGCGCCTTGAGCGGTGAGACGTAGACGACCTGCACTTCATCGCGCAGAACTCCTTCGACGGCCTGGCGGAGAAGCGCGTCGATCGACGCGAGGAACGCCGCCAAGGTTTTGCCGGAGCCGGTGGGTGCCGCGATCAGCGTGTGACGTCCGGTTGCGATCTCGGGCCAGCCCAGGCGCTGGGCGTCCGTCGGTTCCCCGAAGCGCTCGGTGAACCATGCCTCGACGATCGGATGGAACGGAGTTTTCGCCATGCCCCCTATTTTACCACTCCGAACGCAAAGCCGGCGGCGTCGCACGCCGCCGGCTCCTCTCGTTTCGTCGACGTCTCTTTTATGCCATTGCCGCCTCGGCTTTAGCGGCGGGACTGTCGTCGCGCAGGCCGGCTTGCTGGACCATCTTCGACTCTGCGTCCTGCGGCACGCCGTCGGCCGCCAACTCGCGTTTGCGCTGCAGAAGCTCTTCGCCCAAGGTCTTCAAGTCGAGCTTGGCTTTCGTCGCTTTCGGAAACATGTCCAGCTCTTCTTCCTTGATGTGGTGCCGCACGTTCTCGGCTAAGACGGTAAACTTGGCGTCGTAATGATCCTCGTCCCCCTTCATCTGCTCCAGCTCGGCGATAAGGACCTTCGCGACATGGTGCTCCTCGTCGGCTTCCTCCATAATCCCTTCCTTGTCATTTATGGATTGGCGCACCGCCGGATAAAAAATCTCCTCTTCGATGGTCGCATGAATCTTAAGTTCATTGATGGCCTTATCAACAATCATTTTTTTCATTTTTGCGTTCTTGGTCCTTTCGAAACGATCAAAAAGCGCTTTGACCGTTTGATGATCGTCTTTCAAAACGCTTACCGCGTTTTTTTGAGGGCGTGCGTGATGGTTTTTCATGTTAATCCTCCTTTTATTTCCCGATGACGGTGATGTTATTGATCACGTTCCCTACGCCGACGAGCTTGTACGCGCGATCTTCGAGCCGGGCCTTCTCCTCTGCGCTGCGAACCCTCCCGTTGAGCGTCAGCTTGCCGCTGCGCGACAGCACCCTAATGTTTTGGCCATTTGCGGAAAGCGCCCCGTCTTTTTTAATAAAGGCGCGCATTTCACTCCTGGCATGGCGGTCGGCAGAAGTCTGATTCACGTTGCCCACGGGACCCTTGGTTGGGCTTATCAGGCGGCCGTTGGGCGGTGTCATCTCGCTGTCAATATGTTTCGCATTGCTGTCGCGAATATTCGCATTGTCGTTCGTATTGATCGGCGCATTTTGACGCGGATCGGTGAACGTCTTGGGCGCCATGGTGCCGTTGTTCATTGTGGGGCTCGGCATGGGGGTGAGAGACGGCAACGGCGTCGGAGAGGGCATCGACTGCGTCGGCGATTGGCTTGCCGGGTTCGCGGTCCCGGGAGCGGGATTGCCCTGCTGAGCGGCCGCCTGTATCGAAAAGCTTCCGAGCGCGATCGCCGTCAGAGCTGACGCGACGACACGTGGTCCGCGATATTTTTTCATGTGGTCTCCTTAATAATTTTTTGAGCTGAATGACGTTTACTGGTTTCATTGAACTATTGGAGCAAAGAACGGGAAATTCGTAGTTGTACCGATCGGACTCGGGAATAGTTCCTATGAGAAATGTCATGATTTTTTTCGATCACGATCAGCCTTCTAACCGCATTGTCATGTGTAGGTTGGGCGGGCCAGCCAAAACGGATATCGGCGAGCAGCACCTGAAAATGATGGTGCAAAGCGCGCAAAAAAGAGGCGGACGGCTACCTAAGTCACGTGTAGCGCCGGCGCCAGCCGATCCCCCAAGTCAAAAGGCCGCTCCGCACGGTGGCATTATCCGCTGCGACGGCAATTTTTGCTTGGAGATGACGCTCACCGAAGAGCATATTCTAAAGGCTTACCTGCTCGACTTACTGATATACGCATAAGTAATAGGTCATTTGGTATGCTGGATGCATGTCACGACCAATCGGCAGTCCAGCGCAGTTGGAGCAACGTCGTCTTCGTGCCCTCGAGCTGCTGAAGGCCGGCCACGGCGTGTTGTGGGTC
>JANPGH010000106.1:0-24579 GCA_031423795.1 Elusimicrobiota bacterium
AAGGAGCTGCTTGATGAACGCCAAAACGTCAAAAATGAGATGGACTCGATGAGGGTGATGCGCTAAACTAGAAAACGCTCAAACCAGGTGGGTCCGTGTTGGTGGGATTGCACTGGGTTCCGATTGGTGGGACTGGACAACGAAATCTAACCTCCCTCAATCTTTGGAACACCTGGCGGATTCGGTAGGAATGATGCATGGCGAATTATCCGACGAGCAGCTGGCGACGATTTTCCTGGCACGCGCCATGACCGCGCCTCCGGGCGCCGTCATGGAATACCTGACCCAATCCGATATTCCGCCGGGAAGTCTAAACCGTATATATGAACTCGCCGGGCAAGCCGCGTCCTCTCGAGGCGACGGTACTATGAACGCCCTACTCGCGCGGCTCGCTGATGTTGCCCAGGCGAGAGCTATTACCAGCGCCTTGCCCCGCGCGGCTGAACGTCTCGCCGGGCGTCTTCGAAACTCGGATTCGCCGACCGTTGTTACACAGGCGGGAGATGAATCCGCGGCGACTTCCGTCGAGCGCGAAACGGCATCCGAGAAAGCCCACGGATTGCTGCGGCTTTCCCACAAAGATCCCCTGGCCGCAAGAAATCGGGCCACCGAGATCCTGATGGATCATGGGGAAAATAGAATTGAGGTAAAGTTAACCGCGCTGCGCTTTTTGAATTCGCTTCAACCGAAGGACTTGCCGAGAGCGCAGCTCGTGGCCATGTTGATGGATGTCCTTAATAATGGCTGCCATTGGTATGTCAAAAGGGAAGCGGCTTTGATGGTGCCGGGCCTAAAGAAGAGCCTCAATGGAGCGCAGTCCGCAGTCCGAGGCTCATTGCTCAAGTTATGGTACAGTCCGAATCCTTCGCTCCATCTTGCCGGGGATTGGGTCCTGCGCGAGATCGGCGCCGAGACGCCGGAGGTTTTTCACCCGGCTGAGCCTACAGACCCCGTGGAAGCCACGCATGATTCCGCGATGGAGTTGACGATTCCCTGGTTCCGTGCATTTTCACCACAATGGAAAGCGGACGAAGATCCTTCCCGTAATGATGAGAGTGCCAATGCTAAGGATGTGCCGCCAACGACATTTGAAAGCGTCGCAGGCATCGACGAAGTCACTCACGAACTCAGGGTCATCGTCGACTTCTTAAGAAAACCTCAACAGTATCAACGCCTAGGCGCCAAAATATCTGACGGTGTTCTTTTGGTGGGCCCGCCCGGCGTTGGCAAGACCTTACTCGCCAGGGCAGTAGCAGGGGAGGCGGGGGTGCCTTTTTACAATCTTTCCGCGTCTGAGTTTGCGCGAAAATGGGTTGGAGACGGGTCTAGACTTGTTGACAGAGTATTTGACGAAGCGGAAAAAAATCCCGCGGCCATCATTTTTATAGACGAGGTCGACTCGCTCGGCCGGGCGTGTGGCAGCGGGCAAAATGTAGACGAGGAGACGACGCTCGCCGCAATCCTCCACCGGATGGACGGTTTTAAGCCCAATACGGGCGTGATCGTGATGGCGGCCACAAATCGCCCGGATATTCTCGATAGTGCCTTCGCCCGCAGGTTCTCCAAGATCGCAGTTTCGCCGGCCGATCTCTTGGGCCGCGAGGCCCAACTTGTCGCGCGAGCCGCGGATCCCACGTACTTTATCCCCTTGGGACCGGATGTTCGTTTGCAGCATATTGCCAAACATACCACCGGACTTTCCGGCGCGCAGCTGGCCAAAGTGCTCAATAATGCCGCTATTTCCGCCGCCGGCGCGGTCGCGATATCTGTCGCGATGTCGGACGTGATGAGCGGTTTCGTCAAATTGCTTTTGGGCCCGAATAAGAGCTCCCCGCTGTCCGATGAGTTGAGGCATGACTATGCAAACCATGAAATGGGGCACGCGCTTGCGCTTTTCTTCACGACCGGCGATCTTCCAACAAATACGACGATTATTGGGCACGGCGATAGCGGCGGAACGGTGATTTATACGGGGTCCGATGAGCAGGCGGCCATTCAAAGGAGAAGCCACCTGATGAACCGCCTCCAATACATTTTGGGAGGGGTCGCCGCGGAACGAATACTGTATGGTCCCGATGAAATTTCCACGGGAGCCCATTCGGATCTGCGCGTGGCTAACGAGATCGCAAAAGCGATGGTATTAAGATATGGCATGGGAAAGAGAATCGGCCTGAGGACATTTTCGGGGAACCCAAACGAAGGGTTCGGCGCCTACGTCAGCAACGAAACGAAACAGGCGATTGATACCGATATCAGGGAAATAATTGACACGGCCATCGCGCAGATCGTAAAGAGACTTACCCATCAGAAAGCAATTTTCGACGCTTGCGTCGCGGAGCTAGCCCTTCGCGAGACGATGACCGATGACGAACTGCGCGCGTTCATAAAATCGCTTCCCAAGTTCGCGACGCGAAAACCCGCGGCAAAAAAAGCCCGCGCCCATTAATCCTCCAGCCGTAAGCCCTTGGCCGTGAGGGTCTCGCGGAGTTGGCGCATAAAGACCGGACCAGGGTCGCTTTTCTGCGTGGGCTCGTATTTCGGGTCCCGCTCGACGAAAAGGCGGTAATGCGGACGCTTTTTTTCCACGTATTCATGGTGGCCGACCAGGTATTTCACCGTATTAAATCGTTTGACCAAACTCTTGATCAGTGCCGCGTCCGCGTCGAGCTGCTCCGACGTGAGGTTTCCCGCAGAACCGACGTTCTCGATGCCGAGAGCGGTGTGGTTGAAACCGATCGCATGGCGGCCGATCATGCCCGGCGGCAGCTGGGGATAAATTGAGCCGTTTCGATCGACGACGAAGTGCACACCCACATTTAAGTCGCCGTTGGCGTTGAGATAGCCGCGTTCGGGCGCGATCGTTTCCGCCGCGAAAGTTTTCAAGGTGTCCGTCAATGTCGCGATTTCGGTGGCGTGGACGACGATCATTTGGGGGCCTTTTAACGCGGCGGAGTCGGTTCCTGTGTGCTTTTTCGCGTATTCGCGCGTCAGTTCCAGCCGTCGCTTCGTGACGAGCGGCCGGTAGCGGAAATGCCCGATGATCTTGTACGCGAACAGAACGTCCTGCATTTCCGGGCCGCGGCCGATATTGTGCACGATCAGCGGACGTGTGCCGTCGCCGCTCCTGCGGTCGACGACGAGCCCGATATGGGTGATCCCGCCGCCGAGATCCCAGGCCACGATATCTCCGGTGCGGTAATCCGCCGCTTTTTGGGCGATCGCAAGCGTGGTCGCGTGCCGCGCGAAATATATCATTAGGTTCGGGACCCGCCGATGGTCGATATTCGTGTCGGGCGTTTCGCGCCCCCACAGGCTGGGATACGCCGCAAACGCGACGGCCATATCTTCGTGCACAGCGACCTGAAGGTCTTCCCCGACGGCGCGGTACGCGCGGATCAAGACGTCGGTGCACACCCCGTACTGCGCCGGAATGTCACCGCCGGGATAAGGGATAGAGAAATAATCCGGATTATAAGCGACGCGCCCCTGCGTCTGTGCAATAGCGGCGCGGGCCAACGCAGAGACGAAAGCGTCGTCCTTCCAGTCGGGCAAGAGCGAGGCGGGATAAGTCTTCAGCCACTCAGTGATGAACCGAGAGTGATTGTCGTACTTGCGGCGATGCGGTGCGGCTGCGGCGAAGGCGGCGGTTATGGCCAGAATTACGAGGCATATCAACCATCCAAACGGTTTGGCCCGGGAAACTTTCATCGGTAGACTGTACCCCGTTCTTCGAGGATAATCCAGGCTACTCGGCGGGACTGGCGAGGCTCAGAATTATCCGGTAAACTACGCCTAGTGCCCTTGTAGCTCAGTGGTAGAGCACCTACCTTGTAAGTAGGGGGTCGCCGGTTCGATCCCGGCCGGGGGCTCAGATTTTGCGTCCTTATGAGAATAAAAAATTGCGATTTTCCCGTCATCGTGAGCGTTGCACTGTTTGGCGGGGCCGGAATGTCACGGGCCAGCGAGGAGAAGACCATGGCAAAGCAAAAGAAGGAAGAAATCATCCAGCCGGATCGCAATCCTCCGGAGCTCATGGCCAGCCGCATCGGGTCGGAACGCGTGCCCGCCATAAAAATTGGCAGTATCCGCTATGAGAGCGTGTGGGGTTCGATGGGGAAGTTTCGCGCCGTCGACGATAAAAGCGACAAGGAATTGTGGGCAATTGATCTTTACCGTAGCTCGTATGACAAAAATTTAGAAACAGACGTCCAAGACGTTTTCATTCGTTCCATGAAAAAAGAGTCGGACGACCTGATCTCGCTCAAGGATGAGATTGGACGGGTCTACCAAGTGGATTTAAAGAAACGTTCGTCGCGTATCGCGATTTGGCCGGTTTGGCTTAAGCTTTCGACACTTGAGCCCCTGTCGGTGGAGATCGTCATCAGGAATTCCCTCGACCGGACCGTTTCATTCGACGAGCCCAGTGTAGCCGTCGGAGGCCGGTTGAGTAATAACCTGTTTGAGGTGAAGGCTGACGGTAAGGATGTGCCCTATTATGGAAAGATGGCAAAGCGCGCGCGGCCAAGTTCGTTCCTAAAGCTGAAGCCGCAAGGGGAGTACCGTCAGGTCGTGGATCTCACTCAGTCCTACGCGATTCCTCCGAAGACAAAGGCAGTCGAAGTCGTCTTCTCCCATCACAACCATTTCTCTTCGGACGACTTCGATCTTCTCTCAGCTCTCCTCGTGATTCAGACGAAATGACGTTGAAAAACGGGATTTCAGCGCTCGCGGTCGTTCTTTGTTTCGGGGCCAGAACGTTGCGGGCCAATGAGGATAAGACCATGGCAAAGCAAAAAAAGGAAGAAGCAGCCCAGTCCGATAGCCTCCGGCCCCAGCTCGCGGCCAGCCGTGGCGAGCCGGCCGCGACGCCCCCGATCAAGATCGCTAGCGTCCGGTATGAAAGTGTGTGGGGTTCGATAGGAAAATTCCGCGCCGTCGACGACAAAAGCGGCAAGGAGTTGTGGGCGCTCCAGCTTTATCACGGTTCGTACAACGATAATTTAGAGACGGACGTTCAAGACGTCTTCATCCGCTCCATGAAAAAAGAGTCGGACGACCTGATCTCGCTCGAGGATGAGATCGGACGGGTCTACCAAGTGGATTTAAAGAAACGTTCGTCACGCATCGCCGTTTGGCCGGTCGCACTGAGGCTTTCAGCCCTCGAGCCGTTGTCGGTGGAGGTTGTCATCAGGAATACCCTCGACCGGACCGTTTCATTAGATGAGCCCAGCGTGGCCGTCGGCGGCCAGCTGCAGAACAATCTTTTCCGGGTGAAGGCTGACGGGAAGGACGTCCGCTACCAGGGGAAGATGAAAAGCCGGGTACCGCCGGATTCATTCCTCGAGCTAAAGCCCCAAGGGGAATATCGGCAGGTCGTGGACCTATCGCAGGCATACGCGATTGCGCCAAAGATAAAGTTGGTCGAGGTTGTCTTCGCCCACCACAACCATTTCTCGAAGGATGGTTTCGATCTGCTCTCGCGGCCGCTCTTAATTGAGCTTATTCCCCAAAAGTGGTAGTTCGGCGCGTCACCTCAAGCGGTACAGTCGCCCTTCGCCCTCACCGCCTAAATCCTCGTGAGGCAAGGCGGCAAACCAGGTCTGCCATTGAGGGGCCAAGGTTTTGGTCATCACGAACACGGGTTCGCCATTGGAGATATGTAGGCGCAAGCGGGCCTGCAGTAGGGCCTCGCGGCCCTCGTAGTAGCGGACATCGATCGGATGTCGGGAGACGAAATAGGGGACGTAAATCTGGTATAGGCCGCTGGCGACGACCCACGCATTTTCCGGGACTTGCCGGCCGATCGCGAGCGTCGTTTGAAACGCGACATTGTTGCGGGGATCCGAATTCGGACGCACGACGCGCAAGAGGTTCCAGGCGCCGAGAAGGGCGACAAATCCGGCGTAGGCGATGTTCGCGCCCTTTCGTCGCGCGCTTAAAGCCTCCATGCCCAGCGCCATCAATAGCCAGAGCGGAGCCAGGTCGGTGACGCGATAGACCGGCGTTCCCGGTTCCCAGAGAAGGAATAAGCAGGCATAACCCGCCAACCAGATGACGCAAGCCGGGGCCAGGCGGCCGTGCTTCGTAGACAGCGCGCCATAAGCCGCCAGCGGTGCGGCAACAAGGAAAGACCAAGGTCCTGCACCCCAGAGGCGCAGGGAATGGCGCATCCAACCAGCCACGCTCAAGAACGTGCTGCTCCCATGCCAGTTAAAGGAACGATCCGGGCTGAGGGCGGCACTTCCCAATAACCAGACCCGAATTTCTTCGAAAGAGTGCGGTCGTATGCAAAACACCCCTGCCAATGCATAGGAGATCAGGAGGGCTGCCGTCATGGAGGCGAGATAACGCGCTTGACGGCGTCGGTCTTGGCCCAGAAGATAGAGGACCGCGGGGATGAGCATGACATTGCCGACGTGACCGAGGACGGCGCCGGCTTGAAAAAGGCCCAGACGTACGTGATGGGGGCGCTCGCGCGTCGCTTCGTGCGCGGTCAAAATCATGAAAAACGCGCCGAGCAGATACACTTGGGATTCCAGCGACCAGACCCAATAATACTCCGACACGGCCAAACCGAACGCGGAAATCATTGCCAAGCGCGGGCGCAATCCGAGCTGCAAGAGAAGATGGGCGAACACGCCGACTCCGGCGGCGCCGAACAGCGAACTGAGGGCCTGCAGGCTCAAAAGAGCCGGTCCGGAATATCCTAGGGCCTTCCAGAACGAAAACCACCAGTAGCCCAAGATTCCGTAGGCGAGGTGGTTGCCGTGGACCAAGTGACGTAGATCGCCCAATTCCACGGCGACCGCGCAAGCGACCCCGTCAAAGTTAAATTTCGCTGCAGGAAAGGAGAGGTAAAGGGCGAGCGTTGCGAGCCCGGCGGAGCCGGGAAGCCACAGTCCAAGCCTGAAGCTGGGCGCTTTCATGACGGTGTCCGTTTCAACAGCCGATCGCGCGACTGATGACCAGGCGCTGAATTTCGGAGGTGCCCTCGCCAATCTGCAGCAGGCGCTGGTCCCGGTAAAAACGTTCCACGTCGAATTCCTTCATCAGGCCGTAGCCGCCGTGGATCTGGACGGCCTCGTTGGCCACCCATTGCGCGACTTCCGAGCAATAGAGCTTGGCCATCGCCGATTCTTTTCCGAAAGGCTGGTGGGTGTCGCGAAGCCAGCACGCCTTATAAAGGAATGTTCGAGCGTGCTCAATTTTCACCGCCATATCGGCAAGTTTGAACGAGATGGCCTGGAAGCGCGACAGAGGCTTGCCGAATTGCACGCGCTGTTGGGCATATGCCAAGGCCGCCTCATAGGCGCCCTGCGCGCAGCCCAGGCCCATCGCCGCGATGGAAAGGCGGCCGGAATCGAGGGTTTTAAGCATTTGCCTCGATCCCGCGCCGCGTTCGCCGAGCATCGCGGAGGCAGGCACGCGAACATCCGAGAAATAAAGCTCGGCGGTGTTCGACGCCCGCCACATCAGCTTTTTGTGCATCGTCTTGGTCGTAAACCCGGGCGCGCCGCTTTCGACGATGAAGCAGGTGAACTCGGGCGACTGCTTGTCGCCGCCGCTAACCGTCTGCACGATGACCCCGTCGGTGATCGAGGTGGAGCCGTTCGTGATAAAAATCTTGGCACCATTGATGGTCCAGGAGCCATCCGGATTTTCCACGGACTTGGTCGTCGATCCGCGCGAGTCGGATCCGGCCCCGGGTTCCGTCAGGCCGAAGGCGAACAGGCCGCGGCCGCCGACCAATTTCGGGAGGTATTTTTTCTTTTGCTCGTCCGATCCGAAATAAAGGAGCGGGGCGATGCCCAGACTGACTCCAGCGGCCACCGTGGCGGCGTGCGAGCCGTCGACGCGCGCCAGCTCTTCGATTGCGATGACGTAAGAAGAATAGTCGAGTCCTTGGCCGCCAAATTCTTCGGGAGCGATGATCCCAAAAAGGCCCATCTCGCCCATTTCCCGTGTGAGCTCGGCAGACCATTCCTCCTTTTCGTCGAGTTCGTGGGCCTGAGGCTTGATCCGGGACTCGGCAAATTTACGCACCGTGTCGCGGATGGTTTTTTGCTCGTCGGTTAGGTTGAAATCCATGGCGCCACCTCAACGGCCATTGTAGCCAATCTCGGCCTCGGCGATTGCTAGAATAAGTTCAGTGAAGTCCAGCGCCGACTCAGGCCATTCTCACGAAAAGCCGCACCACCCGCATTGGCCGCTAGCGGCGTTGTTGGCGTTGTTCGTTTTCATCCTCAGCCTCCTTTCGGTTCACGATCCTGCGACCTGGATTCATGTAAAGACCGGAGCGAAAATAATGGCCGACGGCGCTTTGCCCCACACCGACCCATTTTCATATGGGTCCGCGGGGGCGAGGTGGACCACCTATTCGTGGTTGGCTGACATCCTATTCGCGAAGCTAGAGGCCATCGGCGGCGCCACGGCTCTGATCCTTCTCAAAAGCGCGGTGATAGGCGTCGCCTTCGCAGCCCTCCTCCCCGTCAGTTCCGGCGGTCCTGTGCTCGCTGCGGTCATTTTGTCTGCGGGTGCCACCGCGGCGTGGGCGGGACTCACAGAAACGCCTGCGGCCTTCGATTTCCTGTTCTTTGCACTTTTTTTGCGGCTGCTGCGACCGCGACGCCATTTTCGCTGGATCGACGCGGTGTGTGCCGCAGGCCTCACGGTCGTCTGGGTCAATCTCCATGGTGAGAGCGCGGTGCTGGCGCTGGTGTTTGTTGCCCTGAAGGCGTTTAAGACGTCGATGCGCGCCACGATTTGGGAACGCATGGGGTACTGGGTGATGCTCGCCATCACCTTAATCGTGTTTTCGTGGAATCCCCACGGCTATCGCGTGCTACTGTCCACTTTCGTCGATTCGGAAGCGGCCGCCTGGCACAGTTCGCTTTTATCGCCGGCGGGCCTGTTTATGACAGCAGGAATAGCTTCGTGCTGGTTCACGCTTCAAAACGAGTTCGTCGTGACGTTGATGTGCGCGACAGTGTTGGCCCTGGGCGTGACCTTGCACGGATTGCGCCCTTTTGGGGTATTGGCCGCCTGCCCTGTCATCGCGCTTGCGGTGGGGCATGCGATGAGGCCGCTGGCGGAAACACCAAAGCGGATCCTGATGTGGGTTGCATTTTCGGCCGTTCTTCTCGGGCTGTACATACAATTCGTGACGAAGTCCTTGTCGCGACGCGACGGCTACGGAGTTCCAAATTTAGCGGCGGCAGTGCGTTTCCTGGACGAGAATCGGGCGGCCGGCCGCATGTTCAACGAGCCGATTCTCGGTGCCGAACTCATTGGCCTCACGAATCGCCCGGTCTTTTGCGACCGACGCGAAGCATTGTACACCTCAGCCTTTCGCCGCGACGCTGAGGACTGGGAGCGGATGTTCCACGTTCTCGACGCGATCTATCATTTCAATTACGCGGTCGTTTCCAATCGCCATCCCCCGGGTGCGCTGCGCGCTCTTGACGAGGATCAGGAGTGGGCGCGGGCTTACGCCGATGATCGGGCGCTGGTTTATTTGAAACGGGAGCGCTAGCATGGACAAAGCGATTCGGTCCTGTTATACTCGGACCCGGCGATGAAACTACGCGTCCTTCGAACAATCGCGGTCGTGGCGGCGGTGATTGCAGCCTGCAGCCCCCCGAAGTTTTCCCACTACCGGTCGGTTTCCGGGGATTGGGCGGCTTATGTGCCGTCGGGATGGAACGTCATTGCGGACGCTGACCACGATGGTTTCTCCCAGGCGCAATTCATCGGTCCGTTTGACGCCGATTTCTATTTGGGCGCGCCCAGCTTCAGCGTCCGTTGGTATAAGCGCTATCGTCCGCATCTCTTACGCGACAATACGCTCGAGATGTATGCCGATGCGGACGATTTCATCAATCAAATGATCACCCAGGTATACGGAAAGGACACGATTATTTATGGCCAGGGCCGGCGCGACGACAATGGCCGCGTGCTCATTCAAAAATCCGAGATCCCGACGATCCGATTGAAGGAGTCGCGCCTGGAAGCGAAGTATTTCGCAGTCCTCTCGCCCACCCCGGCCCCTGCCGGAAATGTAAACGGGATTGAGAAGAATAAACAGGATGGTCGGCGCTATAACGTCCGCTACCATGAGTTCGCGGTGGTGCCGATGCCGAGTGGATTTTACGTGCTGTGTTACCCAGCTACCCGCGCCGGTCACGACAAGGGCATGCAGGCCTTCAATACCCTCGTCGACTCTTTCCTTCCATACACTGATGGTCCCGGTGGCCCCAAATTCAAGCTACCGACCGTTTCTGCCTCACGCTAATCAACCGTTCGATTTTTGAGAATCATGAAGTCCGACGCTCCTCGTCGTCATTCGCTTAAAACTCGCGATGTACGCTTCGCGGTCATGATGCGCGCCCAGCCAAAAGCGGTGTATCAGTCGTTGACGTCTGCGCGAGAACTCACCCGCTGGTGGCTTTTGGGGGCGGAGACGGACGCGCGCAACGCCGGACATGTGCGCATGGTGTGGCCGCGCGTGCGTCACGGCGACGGAGACATTTGCGCCGGTTTAGGGGAGCGCGAGGGACTTTTCGTCGACCTGGAGCCCGAGAAGAAGGTCGCCTGGATGTTTAGTCCGGTTCGTGGCGACCGCCGCGCGCCGCCGCTGGTCAGCATTTTTATCGACAAGCGACGCAATGGCTGCGAGGTTACCCTTTTGCATGCGGGCTTTAAATCTGCGCCCTCTTACGACGAGCTATACGAGGGATACGCCCGCGCCTGGGAAGACGGCTTGGCGAAGCTCAAACTTTATCTGGAAACCGGACGTACCTGCAAATCCGAATGCGTGGATTTGGAAGCGGTGCGCATTCTGACAAGGTCGCGGCGATGAATATAGCGACCTTGTTGGTGGCGCTGATTTGCGGCGCGGTCCTGTCGGGCGTGGTTTTCTACCTTGTTTTTTTCTCGTCGCGAAAGAACGAAGAGGCGACTAGGATACAGATGCGGGAAGATTTCCGCCAGTTGCTTGAGCTAGCCGAACAAAAATTCGAAACCGAGCGTGTCCGTCAAAAGAGCGAATTAGATGAAAAGAAAATGGCGGTCGAAACCGCCGTAGCGGGGCTGACGGAGAGACTCAAGGCCTATGAGGCCCTGGTTCACCAGTTTGAGACTGAGCGGGCGACCAAATACGGCTCGCTCGAAAAAGGCCTGAAAGACGCGGCCGAACAGACCTCGAAGCTGGCCTCGTCCACGGAAGGCCTGCGCGCGTTGTTGGACAACTCACGCGCTCGTGGCCAATGGGGCGAGCGCATGGCCGACGATATCTTACGCGCCTCCGGACTTCGGGAAGGCGTCCAATACCTGAAGAACCGGGCGCAGGATACGTCCGCGTCACGGCCTGACTTCACGTTCCTCCTGCCAGAAGGCAAGAAATTGAACATGGACGTTAAATTCCCGCTCGACAACTGGCTGCGCTTCTCCCACGCGGCGACCGATGAAGAGCGCGTCAAATTCAAGAAGGAATTCGAGCGTGACGTGAAGGCGCGTATCAAGGAAGTCCAAAAGCGAGATTACGTAAGTCCCGAGGAAGGGACTCTTGATTATGTTCTATTGTTCATCCCGAACGAGCAAGTGTACGGTTTCATTCAAGAGGCCTACCCGGGACTCGTCGATGAGGCGCTTAGCCAAAAGGTGGTGTTGTGCTCGCCATTCTCCTTGTACGCCGTCCTCGGCGTCGTGCGCCAGGCTTTCGATAATTTCCATTTCGCCCAAGCGACGCAAGAAGTCCTGAAGCTGATCGGACAATTCAGCGCGACTTACGAGACGTTTAAGGAACGCTTCACCGAATTCGGCGACCGTCTCGGCAAGTTGAGCGAGCTTTACGAGGACATCGAGCAAAAATCGTTCAAGCGCTTGGAAGTGTCCGTCGCGAAAATCGACCGGGTGCGTAAGGGCGAAGACGCGGCGGCGCGACCCGAAATTCCCGTCGACTCCTAACGAGATCTCGGGGCGTAGTCGCGCCATTGCGGGAAGGCCCGCAGACATTTGACCACATACTTTTCCGTGCACGAGCGCCGAGTGTGCTCGGGACTGACGAACTCGGTTTCCGCGCAGCCGGCGACGTCAGGGTCAAACATCCGGCAATAATCGAACCGTTTGCCGCCGTCGGACAGGGCCGCCAAGGCCGTGTCGAACTGCCCAAGAATATTTCCTTCTTTCTGAGCCGAAAGCCAGTCCCGGACCACGCTTGTGTAGCTGGGGGGCGCGATCAGCATCACGCGCGCGCCGTCGGCGGAGGCTTTATCGACGAGCTGTCCGAGAGCGCTCAGCAGATTTTGGTCCAACGCGAAATGCGACAAGTTATTACTGGGGTCTTTCTTAACGACGAGGTCGGCGCCGAGACGGCGGAGTTCTTCCAAGGTGACCGGTTTAATGTTGGCGACGGGGAGGATGTATGATCCGTCGGGACGCACCGCGCATTGATCGTCCCCCAGATTTCGTTCGACGGCGAAATAGAAATCTTGGCGGTCCGGATGCGCCCGGCGATCCTTCCGTCGGTCGATCGCCGCTTGGAGCATTTCCCAGCGGAATAGATCGAGGACGTTGCGCAGCGCGCGCCGAGTTCCGGCGCCTAAGAAGGGAATGCCCCGTGCCGATAGGAAATTGGAAATTGGGGAAAGGGGGCCGGTGTTCCGGTTGAACATGTAAGGATCAACCGTGAGGATGAGGCGGCGCGGTGTGGCGCCGCGCTTACGATACAGCTCCCAGACATCGCGATAATCGTCGATGAAGGAGCGGGAAATCCGGACATTAAAGATTCGCGCCGAAGGCGCAAACATCTTCGAGTCGACTAACAAAATCTTCGAGTTGCCGGTGATGACCAGGTCCGGAGGGGGGAGAGCCCTGGCCATTTCCATGGTCAATTGGTAGTCATCAGGTCCGCCGGACGGGATCGTCAGTACGGCTCCGGCGGGCCACTCCCGGATCAACTTCTTGTACGGGGGATGCCAATGGAAAAGCGGATCCATTGCGATCTGAAACACCGCGAGCATCGCCAAGCCGGCGGCTGATAAAGCCGCATATCGAAGCAACGGAAACCTAGAACTTGTTGTAGATGAAGGGGACATTGGATTTGGCGCCGAACACGATCAGCATATTCGTCAACATGGCGTAGAAAAGGGCGGGAGTGCGTTGAGACCAGCTCTCGATCAGGTTCGGGACCGCAAATAGGCACAGTCCCAATCCGAGAGAGGCGGCGCGAAGCGGGGGCAAGACATGGGCGATCGACGCGAGGTCAAGCGGGCCGGGAATGCGGGATATAAACTGAAAGGAATCGCCGAGCGTTGGGCAGCGGAAGAAAATGAAGGCGAAGGCGACCAGGTGGAAGGTGACCGCCCGGTGCCACCACAGCACGACATCGGCGTTAAGGCCGTTGCTTGTGATCCATTGATCACGTTTTTTGAGCGTTAGGAGCGAAACGGCGATAAAAATTCCGTGCAGGAGGCCGAAAACGAAATAACCCCAACCCGCGCCGTGCCATACTCCGCAAATCAGGAAGGTGAGCAGCGCCGCCAAGACGACTCCACTCTTGCCGAAATCACGCAGGCTCGCCGCCAAGGGTATGAACAGATAATCGCGCAGCCAGCTCGACAAAGTCACATGCCAGCGCCGCCAAAATTCTTGAATATTAGCGGCAAGATACGGCGCGTCAAAATTCGAACTGAGCTCCAGTCCGAAGGCGCGGCTCAAGCCCCGCGCGATGTCCGTGTAGCCCGCGAAATCAAAATAGATCTGGAGCGTGAACGCGTACATGGCCACGAGTACGCCCAAGCCGCGATGAGACGGTATATCGTTGAAAACGGCGTTGGCGACGTCCCCGAGGGCGTCGGCGATGATAATCTTCTTGAAAGCTCCGAGCACGATCAACGGCAAACCCGAACAGAACTGTCCCTCGTCATAACGTAGCCCGGACTTGAGCTGAGGGAGAAATTCTCGCGCCCTTTCGAGGGGGCCTTGAAGCAGCTTGGGAAAATAGGACAGATACAGGAAAAAATGGCCGAGATGGCGTTCGGCGGGGATCGTTTCTAAAGAAACGTCCACGAGGTAGCTGATCGCCTGGAAGACGTAAATGGATAGGCCGATCGGGATCGCAATCGAGCCGACGAACAGATACTTGAAGATGAAGAGCATTGTTACGTTCAACGCGATCGCGACGCCGAGGGAGGGCGTTCTGTGGGCGGGCTCGGTGTTCTCGATTAAAATGCCGAAAAAATAATTTACCAGCGACACAGCGGCAAGAAGTAAGGCCGCCGTAGGGCTGGCCGCTACGCAAAACAAATAGGATGCCGCCAACAAAACTACCCATCGTTTCGCGGCGGACGTCCTGCGAAAAAGGGCGAGGACGGCGATCGCGAAGGCCAGGAACTTCAGCGAGGTCAGGGACATTTGGCGGCGAGCTTGGCTGTGATGGACCGCGCGAAATCGCCGACATTGCGAAAAAGCATTATTTCTTTCGTGGTGAACTGGATCCCGAATTCCTTTTCCACGGAGACGATCAGGTTGATGTGGTTCAGGGAATCCCAGCCCTCGACGTCCTTGGCAGTCATTTCAGTGTTGATCAGCAACGTCGCGTCGTCAAACACGCGGCGAAAAATCTGCGTGAGGGAATCTAGGACTTTTGAGCTGTCCATTCGGATCCTTCCGCTCGGGCGATGAAAACGTGTTGTTCTTTGTAATCGGCGACCGGCAACGTCCACTGAGTGGTTCCTAGCAGGCTTTGGTCGGTCTTGCGGAATCCAAAGCGGGCGAAAAAATCGCGGACCATCGCGTTTTTTTCTGTGGGAATGTAGGTTCCCGAGATCTCTTGGCTGCCGCTGTCCCGCGCGATTTCGACAACGGCGTTCATGCAGAACTGCTCCACACCGCGCTGCAGAACGCGACAGCTCATGAGCCACGTGTCGATCTTGAGCGTTTTTGCCTCGCGGTGCAAGATGATGACGGAGATGAGTCCGGAATCACCGTATTTGTCATTGAGGCTGACCGCCAGCGTTTGCCACGCCGGATCGGACAAAAAACCCTCGCAGTCCTTTTCGTTGTAGCGTTTGGTCGTCAGGTTGAACTGGTTGCTGCGTTGGAGAAGCTGGACAACCCGGGGCATCGTGAACGAATCGAAGGGTCGCATTGCGATCTTCATCTGCAGTGAGCGCAAGTAGTCGCTAATATCTGAGAATTGCGCCTTTTCTTGGTCGCGCGCGGCCTGCTGAAGGTATAGCTCGGCACGGCCGCGGTCCTCCGCTGAGAAGGAGAGTGTTTCGAACATGTTCAGGGAGTTGAAGAAGGGGACGAACTGCGCCGGATCCTCGGGCATTTCCGGGACCAGCACCTCGGGAAGTGCGGCTTGGACTTGGTGGCGCTCAAAAGGCGAATCGTCCACGAAAATGAGGGAATCGACGCCGATATTGAGGCTAGAGGCGATTTGGCGCAGATTGTCGCTTTTATTGTTCCAATTGATGGCCATTGCACTGAAATCGGCCTCGCGCAGAATCATGTTCGGGTGCCGGCGGATGACATCGAGGGCGACGTCGCGCTCATTCTTGCTGCATACGGCCAATATTAGGCCGCGCTCCTTGAGCGAGAGCAGGAAATGCTGGAAAAGCACGAACGCCTCCCCGGCGCCGTGATCGCCCAATTCGATACCGTCCATCCCGTCTTCGGCGACGATGCCGCCCCAGAGGGTGTTGTCGAGGTCAACAACGACGCATTTCTTCGCGCGGCCCTCGCCGGCGGCCACGATCGCGGCGATAGCGACCCCTACTTCCGGAAGACAGTCCGGCCGGCAGAACATTTTGGCGTGAAACCAAAGTTTCTCGTCGCGCCATTGGGCCTTGCCGACGCGGGAGGCTAGGTGGTCGATATCAACCAGGAACACGTTGGGAAATTCCTTGGCAGCGTTCGTGAGGCCGGCGTTTAAGGCGTCGACAGCAGCGGCCAGCGAGTCCGACACGCGACCCGTGTAGTGACCGAAAGGCCGCTCGGCTGGGCGCTCGTATAAGAATTGGATCACGCGACACGACAGTCGTTGTCCTAGCACTGACCAGCGCTGGCGCGTCTGCGCGAGGGCCTTCTCCGCCGTCGCGGCGCCCTTACGTTCTTCATGGTAGTACTGTTCGCGCAGCTGCTGAAGAGAGATCTGAAGCACGACATAGGTGGGTGAAAATGCGTACAGACTGGAGGCGGCGTCGAAAATTTCCTGGTCGATGACGTTGTAGTCGGCCTCGTACACATCCCCGAAAATCCCGCGTTGGTGCAGCGCCGCTTTCAGTATGGGGGCCAGTTGCTGGGTGCTGGAGTCGCCCAGGAGGGCGATTTTGGCCTCCGGCAGGCTCGCGTCGTTGGCTTTCAGCTTACGGCCTTGCGCGAGCATGGACAGATAATCCGGAGGGGATGCGGACACGGGCGAATTATATCATAAGCGATAAAAAGCCCCCCAACTGGTGAAATCAGTCGGGGGGCTACGTCGGCCCGCGTCAACTCTTAGAGCTTGACGACGTTCGCAGCCTTCGGGCCCTTGTCGGTCTGAAGGAGATCGAACTGGACGGTCTGGTTCTCGGAGAGGGTCCGGAAGCCGTCTCCCTGGATCACCGAATGGTGGACGAAAACATCCGGGGTTCCGTCATTCGGCGTGATAAATCCGTAGCCCTTCTGATCGTTGAACCACTTCACTTTGCCTTGCATGCTCATCTGTCTTTGTAACCTCTGATTGCGACTTGCCCAGCCCTTCGGCGGGGCTCCCCTCGTCGGGGCTACGGCAAAATTATAACACGATGATTTGTCCGTCAAGTGTCATTTTTTAGCGTTTGAGGGGGGATTTATATCAAAGCGGAGCTACCGACTCACCGACTTAAGCCGCGCTTTGCGGCGCTTTTCGGCGGCCTGCCAGTGCTCCTTGTCTAGGCGCGTTTCCAATAAGAGCGGAGGAACCGGAGAAGGATTACGTTTGGCATCCACGGCGACCATGGTGACAAGACAGGAATTGGTGTGGTGGCGCGTCCCGCCGGGCATGTCCTCAGCGTAGACTTCGACGCCGATTTCAAGAGACGTGCGGCCCACGTGGTGAACGCGTGCTTGGGCGATCAGGAACGTGCCCACGCGGATGGGAACCAAGAATTCGACGCGTTCCATCGCGATGGTCACGCAGGGTTTTCCCGCGTGGCGCATCGCGCACACGGCGGCGGCCTTGTCGACCATTTGCAGCACCTTGCCGCCAAAGACGGTGCCAAGCATGTTCGCGTCCGGCGGAAACATCAGGTCGCCGACTTCGGTGATCGACTCGCGCACGGCCTTAGGAGTGAGGCCGCTGGACTTGCGCCGCTCAACGGGCATAGAATTTGGGCCGCCGGTCCTGGAAGAGGTCGCATGCGGAGTGTACTTTCTTGTTTTTGGCCGTCCAGGCGTCCACCGAGACGACCGCGGCGCGGACTTCGTCGTGCCCCAGGCGCACCGCCAAGGAACCGTTCGGGGTGACGATTTGGGACTGGCCGATGAAGCTCAAGCCCCGCTCGGAGCCGATGCGGTCGGCGGTTGCCGAAAACACACGGTTTTCCAGCGAGCGAATTTTCATTCCTTCCGGGCACCAGGGCAATACCAGATTCGCGGGATGGGCGATCACTTGGGCGCCTTTGAGCGCCAAGGTTCGCGCGCTCTCCGGAAAAAACCAGTCGAAGCAAATCATCACGCCAACGGACACTCCTTTCACGTTTTCCGTCCAAAATCCGGTGTCGCCGGGCGAGAAAAACTTCTTTTCACCGCCAAAAACGTGGGTTTTTCGGTAAACGCGGGTCTTGGCGGCGGTGGCGAACAGCGCGGAGTTATAAAGTTTGGCGCCGGCCTTCTCCGGAAAGCCGGCAACGATCGCGCAGTCATTTTTGGCTGCGTAGGCTTGGAGAATTTTTGAGAGCGGGCCGTCCGCTTTTTCGGCACAGAAGGCCGCTTCTTTTTTCGTCTTGAAGTTGTATCCTGAGGCGAAAAATTCGGGCAGCACCCAAAGGTCGGCGTCGAGCGTGTCCATCAAATTCAAACATGATTGTATGTTCAGGCCGGCCTTGAGGAATTTAGGAAAATTCTGGACGATGCCGATTTTGAATTCCATGAGAGCCCACTTTATCAAAAAATTGGGGGGGCGTCGCTTCGCCGCCCGGTTTTCGTAGAATCGGGCCATGAGCAGAAGGGCCTTGCCGCTGCGATGGATGCATTTTGCGGTGCTCGCAGCCGCCGGCACATTGGCGGTGATGGCATTCGCGCCGCGCATACCGCCGAACGGCGATTTCATTTTGCCGAACCACCCCGGGATCCAAGTTTATCGCGCGCTGTGGCGCTTGTTTTCCGTTTCCTGGGGTCCGATCGGGTTCGAAATCGTGGCGTTCGGCGCGCTGATTGTTTGCGCCGCCGTTTTTATTCTGGCGCTGCGGCGTGAGAGCCGTCCGTGGCCGAAGTCCTGGGCCGCGCGGGCAGGGGCCCTGGCGGGACCTCTCTTTTCCGCGGTTTTGACGCTGCGCCTTTGCGGGCGGACCTTCGACCTGGTGCAGTATGCCTGGTTTCCCTATGGGGCGATGGATATCCGGGAGCCGGTGGTCCTGTTCGCCTTTTTGGCACTGAGCATGAACGCCGGGGCGGCCGCGACGCGAGCTTGGGCGGGGGGCGCACGAAGAAAGGCGAGCCTCCTCTTTTTGGCGATGATCGTCGCCGATCTCTCTGCGGGATTTCTAACTTCGTGGTACGGAATTGGACGATCGCTCGAGTTGCCGCGACCGAAAGGGCGCACGATTTTTATCATTCTCACCGAAAGCCCCAAGGGGCCGGACCGCACTTTTTACGTTCTACCGCCCGACGTCTTCTCCGATCAGGACTCCAGGCCCGCGCTCAAGGAGATCGCTTCGCGTTCGCACGATGCACGCGTGTTCGCCGCTTTACGCGCGCTGTATTCCGAGGAAACCAAGCGCTGGAACCTGCCAGGACTGCTCGAGGCATTGTTATTAGGAGCATCGCGTGGCGATCCGCTGGCGCCGGGGCTGCTCGCAGCGCATCTAAGTATTGCGACGCCCTCGGCGGCCGGTGTCGCGGCATTGGCGACTCTTTCCGACGAAAAACTCTGGAGAATCGGTCCGATGGGGGCGGCCGCGTTGGCTCGCGCATATTCCCATGTCGGCGATCAAGCGTCAGCCCGGTTATGGGCGATGCGAGCCGACACCGTCTCCGGGATTGCGGTCGGCCTTCAGCCATTGGAGTCCGAGAGGTCTCTCAGAGGCGGGATTTCCGGTGTGTTAAGGATCCACGAGGATGCACGAATCGCGCTCTATAAAAAACCCGACCCGATGGCCCCCTATATGCTCGACAGCGCGGTTCTCGTGGCCGCATCTGACATCGACTCTCGGGGACGATTTTCGTTCAATCGATTGCCGATGGGGCGTTATTATCTTGCCATTGCCGTGTCGGATGGCGACGGCCGGCGCGGGGAGATATCGGTGACCGGAAACAAGGGCGATCTGATCATCGATACCCGACACCCGATGCTCAAGATTTCTCCGATCACAATTAATTTCGTTCCTCACTAACGGCTAAGTTTAGCGAGGGGAGGCGTCGAAGAGGAGAACCGCGCGCGGTTCACGGGGAATCACCGCGGCCCGGTCCGCCGCGGGATCGGGAGCTTCCTCGGGAGACAGCGTGCGGAAGACCACATTGATGGAACCGGGCTTCGGCGTGACGGAGAGAATCCTGGCCGCCGAGGGTTTGATTAGAACGACGCGGTTCAGCGAAAAATCGACCGTTGGCGGCTGGCCGGGAAAACCGAGTAGCACCCAGGAAGATGCCAGACTGTGTCCGTCCGAGAAGACGAGGCCCGCGTCTGAAGACAGTCGGCCCGTCTCTTGAGTAGCGGTCGGCTTGTCTTCGAGCTCGCGTTCTGCGGGTTGAGCTGCGCCCACGCCTTTGAATAGGACGGGCGCCACGGCCCCGATTTTGGGAGCCATCGCAGGGGAGTTCAAGCCACTGATAACCTCGTCTTTTGCGACGACGCGGGCGATGCCCATTTTCTTCTTTTGGGTTTCGATGAAATCGAACATTTGCTCGTTTCGAGCCGAACGGGCTTCCTCGCTCATCACGACCAATCCGCGTTCGGTGGTCATCAGACCATCGGTCGGGCCGCCGCGGGCTCGCGCCTGGCGCGAAAGTGTTTTACGTTCGGGCTGCGTTTGCGTCGCGAGCGTATCCGCCTCCGCGAGACGCGGCGCGATATCGCCGCGACGAGCCGGTTCGGAAGCGGGTCCGGCGATGCCCGATACTTCCAGTGCGGAACTGCCGGCGGCCGAGGCGCCCGTAGCAGGAGAAATACGGTTCGCGAAATCCAGTTGCGCGACGGGAGCCGATTTCGTCGTGGCCACAGCGGCCTCATTGAGGGAGTGCATTGGGGCAGGTTCCGGAGTCGTCACAGTTTTGTCCCAGACCACGAGGGCGACCACGCCGCAGGAAAGGGCGAAAGCGATCGGTCGGGCCATCGGAGGCAGGAACACCCATTCCGAGCGTGGCGGTCGGGCACGGCGGGCGTGGAAGCGGGCCATGAACCCTTGCGGCAGGCCTTCATGGGGCAAACCCTTGATCGTAGAGGAAACGGCGCGCAGAGCTTCCAGCTCACGGCGAAGGTCGGGCGAATTTTGCAGAAGCGCTTCCATTTGCGCGCGCTGCGCATCGGGCAATGCGCCATCCAGGTACGCCGACAGTTGTTCCCGAGGGTCGTTGTTCATGGTGTTGCCGCCATCTTTCCCAGCAAGGTCTTCAATTTGATACGCGCCCGAAATAATCGAGATTTGACCGTACCTTGAGCCAGTCCCAGCATATCGCCGATCTCGGTATACGATTTTTCTTCGATCTCGCGCAGGACGACGATCGCGCGATCGTCGTCTTCCAGTTGGGACAACGCCTTTTGCACCTCAAACGTCTTTTCCTGCTTTTCGAGATTCATATCCAACGGGGGATCATTGGCCGGGATGTCCCGGACCTCGTCTTCGCCGTCACCTGCGCCAATCAATCCCAGGCTGACGGTCTTCCAGAAGAGGCGTCGTTTTTCCGAACGAACTCGATTTTTCCATGTGTTGACCGTGATGCGGTACGCCCACGTCGACGACTGACTGTCTCCTCGGAACCCGGGCAAGGCGCGCACGGCTTTGAGCAGCGCGTCTTGCGCCAAGTCCTCGGCGTCCGCTCTGTTTCCCGTCAAACGCAAAGCCAGGTTGTAGACTAAGGCTGCGTGCTTGTCGAGGAACTCTTGTTCGGACATAAATTAGAACCCGGGAGAGGGGGAGATGTTCCGCCTAGCGTTCGTAGGACGTCGGTTTTGCGACGGACTGGAACGGCGCGCCGGTGATTTTGCGGATATCCTCTATTTTCGCGTCGGGATGAATCGCCGTCATCAGCAGGCCGTCCTTGGTAATCTCGAACGTCGCCAGCTCGGTCACGATGGTCGAGACCACGTTCTTTCCGGTGAGCGGGAGGGCGCATTTGGGCAAGATCTTGGGCTTGCCGTCCTTGGTCGCGTGCTCCATCGCGACAATCACCTTTTTGGCGCCGGCGACCATGTCCATGGCACCGCCCATGCCTTTGACCTTTTTGCCGGGAATCATCCAGTTGGCGAGGTCGCCGTCGGCGGAGACTTCCATCGCGCCGAGGACCGTCGCGTCGAGGTGGCCCCCGCGGACCATCGCGAACGATTCGTGCGAGCCGAAATAGGAGCAGCCGGGGAGTTCCGTGATGGTCTCCTTGCCCGCGTTGATCAGGTCGGGGTCCTGCTCGCCTTCAATTGGATAGGGCCCGTAACCGAGCATGCCATTTTCGGTGTGAAGGGTGATTTCCACGCCCAGGGGCAGGAAATTCGGGATCAGAGTCGGAATGCCGATACCGAGGTTCACGTAATCACCATTGCGCAACAGACGCGCGGCCTGGCGGGCGATTACGACGCGGACGTCTTTGGGATCAGGCACGAGCGGTTGCCTTACGAACGGTGAGTTTTTCGATCGGTTTCAAGTAATGCGCACCGCGCAGTACTTGATCGACGTATATGCCCGGCGTGTGGACGTGGTCTGGAGGAATGCCGCCGACCGTCACCAATTCCTCGACCTCGGCGATCACGCGCTCGGCCGCGGTCGCCATCACTTGGTTGAAGTTGCGCGTCGTTTTCCGGTAAAGGAGGTTTCCGTAAGCGTCCCCTTTCCAGGCCTTGATCAGGGCGAAATCGGCGCGCAGCCCGGTCTCAAAAACGTGCCACCGCCCGTTGAATTGGCGGGTTTCCTTGCCTTCGGCCACCGGTGTTCCGTAGCCCGACGGCGTGAAAAATCCCGCGATTCCCGCCCCGCCGGCGCGAATGCGCTCGGCCAAGGTTCCCTGCGGGTTCCACTCGACTTGGAGGCGGCCGTCGAGCGCCATCTCCTCGAAAGCCTTGCACTCGCCACCATACGACATAATCATTTTGCGGACCTGTCCGCTGCGGACCAAAAAACCGAGGCCGAACTCGTCGAGACCCGCGTTATTAGAAACGACGGTGAGGTTCTTGGCCCCCCGCAAGAGCAGTGCGGCCAAGAGATTTTCCGGTATCCCGCACGTGCCAAACCCGCCGACCATGACCGTCGCCCCGTCGGAGATGTTCTTGACGGCATCCGCAGCCGAGGCGACGGTCTTGTCCATCGCGGTTTACGCGACGGCGAGGGACTTTTTGGCCTTTGCGCCTTTGCCGAGGACTTCCTCGCGCAAAACTTCGGCCCGGTCGGTCTTTTCCCACTCGAAACCCTTCTCGTTGCGGCCGAAATGGCCGTACGCGGCGGTCGCGCGGTAAATCGGGCGGCGCAGCTTCAGCGTATCGATTATGCCCTTGGGGGTCATTGGGAAGAACTTGCGCACGGCGGCTTCGATGCGGGCCTCATCGGCTTGACCGGTGCCATGCGTATCGAAGTACACTCCGACGGGCTCGGCGATGCCGATCGCGTAGGCGAGCTGAACCGTGCACTCCTCGGCAAGGCCGGCCGCGACGATGTTCTTGGCGATGTAGCGCGCCATGTAGCACGCCGAGCGGTCCACCTTCGTCGGATCCTTGCCGGAGAAGGCACCCCCGCCGTGCGGGGCGCGGCCGCCGTAGGTGTCGACGATGATCTTGCGTCCGGTGAGGCCGGTGTCTGAGGCGGGGCCGCCGACGACGAACTTGCCAGTGGGGTTGATCAGGAACCTGGTCTTTTCATCAATAAGTCGTTTTCCCAAGACCGGACGGATCACCGTGTCGATGATTTCCTTGCGTGACTTTTCGGTGATCTGATCACCGCTCTTGTCGAGGATCTCGGGGCCGTGCTGGGTGGAAAGGACCACGGTGTCGACGCGTACAGGGCGGCCGTCGAGGTACTCGACCGAGACCTGAGACTTGCCGTCGGGTCCGAGATAAGACAATTCCTCGGAGCGGCGGACGTCGGCCAGCTTGCGCGTCAGCTTGTGCGCCAGCATGATCGGCAGGGGCATCAATTCTTCGGTTTCGCGGCAGGCGTAACCGAACATAATCCCCTGGTCGCCGGCGCCACCAGTGTCCACGCCTTGCGAGATGTCGGGGGATTGGCGTCCGATGGCGCTTAAGATCGCGCAGGAGCCGGATTCGAATGCGTATTCGGGGCGCGTGTATCCGATATCTTTAATCACTTGGCGAACGAGTTTGTCGACGTCAATGTAAGTTTTCGTCGTGATTTCGCCGCCGACGATGACCAGCCCGCGGGCTACGAACGTTTCGCAGGCGACGCGTCCGGTGGGATCGTCGGCCAAAACGGCATCAAGAACGGCGTCGGAAATCTGGTCGCAGACCTTGTCCGGATGGCCCTCGGTTACGGACTCGGAATTAAAGAAATACTTTCCCTTGCGCTGCATTCGGTTCGTCCTCCATGCCGTACTTTGGGCGGCTTAACCGCCGACGGCAATCCGGGAATTATACTAATTCTTCGTTATTTTCCGTCGGAACCGGCGTTATCCCAAGCGGCGGTAATGATCTCGTTCGCGGCAGGCACGTCCTTAGCTTCAGCTGCGGCCCCCCCAAATTTCTGAGCAACTTGCCCGCCGCATCTTTTGGGGCATGGCAACTTGCATCAAAAATATTCCAGCACCAGTCGGAGAGATTTCTTACAGCATCGGTCGGCATAATTATTCTGCGGCGATTAGACACATCACCGGCTTCGTCGAATGCCGTTGTGAGGGCGGTGGCGCCATGCTGGACAATTGACGTATTGGCAAGCAGGACGGACAGCTGCATCGCTCCTTGGAATTCGCCGGCGCGAGTCTACTGATATGCATTGGGATAGTATAAGCATAGCCGCTCCGGCGCAGCATAGGTCGCAAGCTCCTGCCAAGGCACTCAAATGGCCCAGGCATCTTTGGCCCGATGGGCCCAGGCAATTGAATCGTTGTAACAGCGCGCTCATCTGAAGTAGGCCGCTGACCAGATCGGTAGGTTAATCGGCCGCGGCTTTGAGCTGTGCTTGGACGACCTTGAGCGAGAGGGTGCGCATTTCCGCGACAATGCGCCGCAATTTGCGATCGTTT
>JANPGH010000107.1:0-1894 GCA_031423795.1 Elusimicrobiota bacterium
CGTGCTCCCGCTCCTCAATTCCAGCGACCTCGGCTGGGATCTCGCCAATGAAAGTGAATGGCCCGGCCCGAATCCGGCGCCGGCCACCGTCTCGGGTGCCGTCGTGTTCACCCCGCGCCGAAACCAGTCGATGCTTCGCAAGGCGGTGTGGCTTTTCACGCGCCTCGATTTCACCTTCAACGCGCGCGGCGAACTGACGTGGACCGAAGCCGGGAGCGCGGAGAGCGCGGGCTCGTTTTTTCATCATCGCGGACAATTCTGGATGGCGAATTTCGCGCTGAAGGCGCCCCCGACGATCGGCAGTGTGACGCTCGCTCAAGATTACGCGGCGCCACTCGTGAGCGGCCAAGTCATGCTGCTCGGCCCGGCCCGCTACACCGTGGAAGTGCAGTGAGTTTTCCGGGAGGTTCCGTGGTGCGCGGTTTGCTAGCTGAAGGAGCCAAATGCTCCATCCCTTTCGCCGTCATTTGGAAGCCGTCGTCCGTGACCCGGAAGGCCGCCAGATTTCGCGCTGCCTCATCCAGCGCGGGCGCTACATTCTCGGCTCAAATCCGGCGAATGAGATCCTCGTAGACGAACCATCCGTCTCAGGAAAACACGCGCGGCTCACCGTCGTGAGCGACGACGAGTTTTACATGGAAGACCGCGGGAGCGCGAACGGCACATTGATCGACGGCAAACCGGCCGAAGGTCTCGCCCGCATCACGATCGAGAGCCGCGTGCAACTTGGGGGATGCGCCTTCGAGTTCCAGCGCTGCGGCCTTCCCGCCGCGGTATTTCGCCATCTGCCCGAAGGATTCCTGCGGGCTCAGCGATATAACTTCGGTGAGATCGCCGTGCGGGGGAGCACGAGCACGATCTTTGAGGCCTACGATACGACGCTGCTCCGCGATGTCGCCATCAAGGTGCTCCGCCCGGAGAGCCAAGCCAATATCGAGCACGTGCTCCGCTTTGTCCGCGAGGCGCAGATCGCCAGCCAACTCCAGCATCCCGGCATCCTGACCGTCTATGAACTGGGCCTCAACGAGCAGAGCCAACTCTTCTACAGCACGCGATTCGTAGAGGGGGAGTCCCTCGGCGCGGTCCTCGACCGACTCGCTGCCGGGGATCCGCGCACCCAGTCGCGGCACTCGCTCGCGACGCTGCTCACGGCATTTCAAAAAGCGTGCGACGCCGTCGCGTTCGCGCATTCCCGGGGCGTCGTGCACGGCGGCTTGCGGCCGGACACGATCAATCTCGGCGCTTTCGGCGAAGTCATCGTCATCAACTGGTGCTTCTCGCGCATCCTCCTCGGCGACGAATCGGGCGAGCCTTTCGTGCATCCCGTGCTCGCAGCGCCGGTCGATGTGCTCCCGCCGCTCAGCGCGTATTCGGCACCCGAGTTGGCAGAGTGGGATTGCGACCGCGTCACTCCACGCACGGATGTCTATGCGCTCGGCGGGATCCTCTACCGCCTGCTCGCGCTACGACCGCCGATCGAGTCCTCCGATGACGCTGCATCGCGGCGCCTCATCACGGCCGGCTGCATCTCTCCGCTCTCTGGGTTTACGCGGGAGAAATTCGCGCATTGTCCCGGCAGCCACATTCCCGAGCCGCTCGCGGCGATCGCGATGAAGGCGTTGAGCCCGCGGCAGGCGGACCGCTTCGCCTCCGTGCCGGAGATGCAGCGAGCCATCCTCGCGTGGCAGAATGACAGTCCGCGCTCCCGCGGCTGAACTCACCGCGCGCGACGCGGCGCGTTTTCACTTCCCACCGGCGCGCTCTGCTCACACTCTCTGCCGCGCATGTCCCTCACGGCCTACCTCACCGATCGATCGAAACTCGTGGACCGCGCGCTCGACCGATTCCTGCCGCGCGCCAGCGCGAAACCGGCGACGATCCACAAGGCGATGCG
>JANPGH010000108.1:0-24404 GCA_031423795.1 Elusimicrobiota bacterium
ACGCTTCTGTTCCTGGTTCAGGAGCATTTGCGCACGGGCAGGCAGATCACATTGCCACCGCAGATCGCACACCTCTCGCCAACGCGACAACCCAAGCTGCAGTCCTCGTAATCGGACTTCAGATGAGCGCGCTGTTACAAATCGTTTCGGTCGCATCCTTCAATGAATAAGCACCATGCTTCGGCCTATGATTCTTGTCGGGATTTTGCTCTTGGGGGCGCCCCTTCATGCCGGCGTCGCCGCGACGAAAATTGACGTCGTGCCAGGCCGCTGGTCGCTGGCCACCGCCGTCCATGCGGTCGCAGCGAAGACGAATCTTTTGCCGCCCGAAACGATGGCCCGACTGTCTTCGGAGTCGCCTTTCTGGGGGCGAGTCCTTCTCGATGGTTCGGGGCGACCGTGGGATTTCTTTCATGTTGATAGCGAGGCAGAACGCGAACAATTCAGCTCGAACGGAGACCCTTACAAAAGGGCCCCAGCGGACGAAATCTTAAGAATGTCGATCACGCGCCTGCGCGCGACTTCCGAGAGAGCGGTCGCTAATCTCTCGCAAGGGGAAGCCCACTCTAGACCGGAGTTGCCCGCGGAAGTCATTGAAGCCGTCGACTTGGCGCCCTTGTTGTCAACCGAAGCAAGGCTCAAGCTGGAAGGGTATTTGCAGGTGCACGGAGACGTAGCGGTGCGAGCGCTTGAAAATTCTCGGCGCAACGCGGCCGCGATTACCGCAGCCGACGTCCAGCCCGAAACGGTAATCGAACAATTGATTCGTAACTGCTGGAGACCCCGCCATCGAGATCGGTATCAATACAATGAGATCATCGGCAATCGCCGATATGTGCTCGACGAAACGGTCCCATCCTCCGCGCGGCTGCTGGCGATAAGATCCGAAGACTCTCTCGGCGCGCTCATCGCCGATCAGGCGCGCCGTCATCAAACGGTTCGGGTCGCCGATGTCGGCGGCGGCTATGGTCAAGCTCTTTGGAAATCGGGACCTCCAACCCAGCCGGGGGACGTCCATCTGGTGCGGCCTCTCATTGACCCGCTGGACTGGCAGACCCTGGTGCCGAGGGCTATCTCCATGGCGAAACCCGATGCGCCGCATAATCGATTTCAACTTCGTTTGGGGGACGCATCCACGATTCGATTTCCACAGGACGAATTGCAGCATTTGATTTTAATGGTCGAATCCATCTGGTACGCCCCCGATAAATTGGCGGCGATCGCCAATCTTTATAACCAGCTGGCTGACGACGGGATTCTCGTCATCGCCACGCATTTTCCTTGGAGCCGGGATCTTCGCGCCGGCGCTGACGATCTATCGCTTTTTTATGGATTTTTGGAGCGACTAGCGAGTTCTAAAATTGAATTTTTGCCGCTCGCGAGTTGGCACGGGATCAATTCTCTTTGGATCCAGAAAAAACCAGGGACCAGGCTCTCCGTACTCGCCAGGCTTGTGGAACCTTTCGTCGAAATGTGGGGAACGACGGTTAGTTTTTACGACGAATCCTCCTTGACGCAACGGCCGATTCTCGTGCATGAGAATCCCTAGGGGCGCGCGGGATTCCTGCTGGCGATGGGGGCTATCTTGGTACAATAGACCTAGTAGGCAGGAGGCTGCGCGATGAAACGAGAAGGGGCATCACTTCTTATCGGCTTTTCTATATTTTTTCTAATTTTTGGGTTCGGCCAGGCGGCTTTGAACGCTCCGGCCCAGGCGGGAGATGCTCCTCGAATTAGCATGGAGCAGGCCGTGGCGAAGGCGCGGGAATACGTTGTAAGAAAACACGTTAGGATCGATAAGCAGTACTTGCAGGCGGCGATCTTCCATCCGTCTACCTCGCAGGCCAACGGCCGATCGTGGGAAATTATTTGGCAAATGCCGAAGGCGAGAGGCGGAACGACGACGGTTTATGTGCTTGAAGACGATACGTTCCGGGTCGCTTTCGGAGAATAGCCATGCGGCGTCTGATATTGACGATTATTCTGGCGCCTTGGTCTCATGCCGCGATCGCGTGCGACTGCCCTTTATGGCCGTTGTCTGATCGCATGCGCATCAGCGACGGGGTGTTTTTAGGCGAAGTCGTCGCCCATGGAATTGATTCCATCGAACTCAAGATCGTGGAATCATTTAAGAGCACGCCGAAGGGGAGTGTTCCAGCGAAGTTCACCGTACCCACCGGCCAAAGCATGTGCGATTATTTTTTACCCGGTATCGGCAAGCCTGGCGAGCGCTTCCTCATTTTTATGACATTGCGCGAGGGCAAGCCGACGATTAACCGATGTTTCGACTCCGCGCCGGAAAGCGCGGCGTTCCAGGACCTCAAATGGTTGCGGTCGGCGCTCACGCCCGTGACCGTTGAGGAGCTGCGTTCCCATCTTTATTCGCATTTGTACTATAAGACGGCGCAGTTGTCGTCGATGGAAGAATGCCGGGGGATATATCGTGTCGGAGAAAATATTTCCGGCGCGGGGCTTGAGGTGAGGAATAAAATCGATATTCGCGGCATCGAGGCGGTCGAAGTCGCGGGCGATCCGATCGCCCTTCCCGCGGCCACCGTAGCGCAAACCTTCCTGGAAGGGCGCTTGGCGGTCCAGCCGTCTTCCGTCAAGACGATGCGGACGGACGACGCCGTACCCGTCAAAATCTATCTCAAGGATAAATCGTGCGTCGCCATGACGTTTTATCCTCAGACCATGCCCGCCCAAGTGGCGACGGGGGCGGCTTGGTTAAGCATCCCCGAAGTGCCTCAAAAATGCGCGATGATCGCGCGTGACATTAAGCCGGGGATGACCAGGGCCGAATTGAGTCGGCTGGCCTATGCGGACGGCGGAATCGCAAGCCCATTTCACCAAGAAAGATACGTGCTCGGCGATTGCGCCGATGGAAGCCGCGTCGTCAAGCTCAACATCGCTTTTAAACCTGCCGGCACGAGCAGCATCGCTGGTCCGAAAGATGCGATTCTACGCGTCTCGCCGCCGTATGTGGAGCCGCTAAATTATGATTAAGCGAGGAGGCGTATTGTCAAAAAGTTCATTCATCGCGTTAGTGATCAGTTTCGCCGCAGCCATGCCGGCCCGCGCATGCAAATGCGCCAAGTTTTCGGATCCGAACGAATTATTCCGCAAGTCGGACCTGGTTTTTTTCGGAACTTGGGCCGATGTGTCGAAAACGGATGTGAATTTTTTTGTGCATCGACTCGCCAAAGGCGAAGAGAGCATGATCGGTTCGTCGAAAATCGCCGTTCGGTGGTCGGGGGACGTCCATGAGATGTGCCGAGGATATCGCACGGCCGGCGATTATTTGGTGTTCGCGATGAAGGGGAAAAACGGCCCTTATGAATTTTTGACGGATTGCTACTCCGACGTCGTTTCTGCGCAAGTGACGGGTTACGAGTACCGGGGCCGTCAATTCACGGACTTCGATTTTTTTAAAGTGAACGTCCTTTCAGCTTCAAACGGGGTGAGGCCCCTCTACGCCGCCGATCTATCGGGAAAAGACGCTCGGGAATTCGCGAAACAACATCTTTTGCAGGATGCCGATTTTAAGAAATTTTATCTGCTTGAGCGCGACAAATGGAGCGCGATTTCCGCCGAACTGAAAATAGACGAGCGCAAGCAGCCCTATTGGCGCGTGCAGATTGCCCGCAATCCGTCGCGGGCGAAAGGCGAGTTTTACCTCGTCGATTTTTACAATTCATTATCGGAGAGCTACCGAATTCTTCCCGGCAAATAGCGACTAAGACCGCAGGCCGGGGTTTCGGCTGGCGATGTTGAGAACGGCGGCTTCAAAGACGGAAATATTCTCTTTGACGTTGCCGTTGGGGCCGATGATGCAGTTGGTGAGCTTCACGTCCGTACCGACGTTCACGTTGTCGAATAGGATGCAGTGGTCGAGCACCGCGCCCGCCCCGATCTGCGCGCGGTCGCCGAGCACCGAGTAGGGGCCGATTACGGCTCCTGCCGCGACCCGGCCACCCTTGCCGATAACCACCGGCGAAATGAGCTTGGCGCGGGGGTCGATGATGGTGCCTTCCTGGACCCAGACGCCCCTTCGGATCTCGGTTCCGGGAATGTTGATCTTCGCCTTGCGATCGAGGCAGTCGATTTGACAGCGGCGGTATTCAGGGAGATTGCCGACGTCGCACCAATAGGATTGCGTCTCGTAGGCATAAATCGGTTTTTTAAGCTTGAGCAGCTTGGGCCATAGCTCATGGCCGAAATCAAACACGCGATTTTTGGGGATAAATTTCAGGACTTCTGGTTCGAACAGATAAATGCCCGTGTTCACCTTGTTGGAGAAAACGTCTCCCCAGGACGGTTTCTCCATGAAGCCTTTGATCCGTTGTGAGGCGTCCATTAGGGTCACGCCGTAATCAAAGCGCGCGTCGATGCGTTTGACGGCCATAGTCGCGATGGATTTGCGGCGCCGGTGGAATGCGTACATCTCCGTCAAATCAATATCGGAAAGGCCGTCCCCCGACATCACGAAAAAAGGGCCATCCTTGAAGAAGCCCTCCACTTTCTTGATCGCGCCCGCGGTCCCCAATAGTTTCGTTTCTAAAGAATAGTGGAGGTTAAGGCTCCAGTGCGATCCGTCGCCGCAATACCCGCGCACCTGGTCGGGGTGCGCGTGGAGGTTGACCATCACGTCTTCCACGCCGTGTTTGAGCAGGTTATCGAGCACGTGATGGACGACCGGTCGATTGACGACCGGCACCATCGGCTTGGGCGTTTCGTAGGTGAGCGGCCGCAGGCGGGTGCCAGCGCCCGCCGCCAACACCATCGCCTTGCGCGGAATCATTTCAATGCGTGCCGACGCTCGGCGCAACCCATTTCTTGGCGAGTTCCAGTAAGGCGAGAGTGCGCTCAGGTTTGTCGCTTTCGGCGTAGACGCGCATCAAGGGCTCGGTGCCGGAGGGGCGCATCAAAAGCCAATGGCCGTCCTCCAAAATGATTTTAAGGCCGTCGATTTGGATCAGTTCCTTGATGGGCGTATTCAAGAGCTTCTTCGGCAGCTTTTTGACTAGCTTGGCCGTCCAAATCGCCTTGTCGGTGATGGGGCGATGGACGCGGTAGTCGATGCGCTTATAATGCGACGCGCCGTATTTCGCTTCGATCTCCTTCCAGATCTGGGAGGGCGTTTTATTGAGCGTCGCGCACATCTCAAGAATGAGCAAGGACGTCAGCAAGCCGTCGCGTTCGGCGAGCTGGCCTTTCCAGGCGTAGCCGCCGGACTCCTCGCCCACGATCACGGCGTCGCCTTGAGCGAGCCTTTCAGCGACGTGCTTAAATCCCACCGGCAATTGCTCGAACGCAATTCCCTTCGCCTTGGCGATTCGCTCTACCAAATATCCGAGGGACACGGATTGCACGATTTTCCCGGAGAATTTCTTTTGCTCGATCAGATATAGGCACAGCATCGGGAACACTTGGCAAGGCGATAGGTATTTCCCATTCTCGTCGACCATGCCGAACCGATCGGCATCGCCGTCGAGAGCCAAGCCGATCATCGCCTTGTTTTTCTTCACTGACTCGGATAGGGCACCGAGGTATTGCTCGATGGGCTCCGGGTGGACGCCGCCGAACAAGGGATCGTGAGCGGTTCGAATTTCAATCAAGTTCTTGATCGGCAGGAGCTCCCGCATCAGTCCCGAACCAGAACCGTGCATTGAGTCGATCACAATCGGTTTCTTAAGTTTCGACTTGATTTTCTTAATGTCGATGCGCCCATGGAGATACTGGAGGTACTGATCTCGAAACGACTTGGTCTTGATCTCGGCCGCGCGCGTGGGCGCCGTGCGGTCAACCCAGCCCTCGACGCCTTGCGTGACGACGTCCATCGCGGCACGGCCATCGACCTTGATCTTGAGGCCGTTGTACTGCGGGGGGTTATGGCTGGCCGTGACCATGAGGCCCACGCCGCCGAACTTTCGCGACATGAAGCTGACCGCCGGCGTCGGTAGGCTTTCGGCCATCAACGTGGGTTTCAGCTGGTTGGCTTCGAGGACTTTGGCGATCTCTCGGGCGAAGACGTCGGACTGGAAGCGCCGGTCGAACCCGATGATCATCGGGCCAGACAGCGGCGTTTTTTTGCGCTGAGCCTTGGTCTGCTCGTCCTTGATATAGTCGGCGACCGCCTGTGCAGCGCGACGCACGTTTTCGAAAGTGAAGTCCCGCGCGATGAGGCCGCGCCAGCCGTCGGTGCCAAACTTGATCGGATCCATTATTTTTCCCCTGAACGTCGTCCGTAATCGTCCTGCAGCCGGACGACGTCGTCTAGCTGTGTCGTCGAGACTTCGATCAACGTTACCCGCCCGTGGCGCGCCTCGAACCGGTGGCGCGTTCCCGGAGCGACGGTGAAAGCCGCTCCCGGATTGGCGATTTTCGTCCGCGCGCCGAGAAGCAGCGTCAATTTGCCCTTCAGCACATACAGGCTTTCGTGTTTGCGGCGGTGGTACTGAAGGCTCAGGCGTTCGCCGTGATTGATCACCAAAAGTTTGCCCGCGTATTTATTCGGGACCAAGGCGAAGAGCAGCTCGTAACCCCAAGGCTTGGGTATGCGCTTGACCGTGAAATTCATAGCTGGCTGTAATCCCCGACGCGCGAGCCGCCCGCCAAGGCGGTCCCGACTCCCAGTGTCGCGTGCGTTCCCACTCGCGCCTGTGCGCCGACAACACAGCGATCCAAGCGCGCGCCATCTCCGATATGGGCGCCATCGAGCACGACGCAATCGGAGAGTTGGGCGCCGCGGCCGATGCGGACTCCGCGGCCCAGGCTGACCGCACCCGAGAAACGCGCGAAAGGGGCCACGGTCACCTTTCCGCACGCAACTACGCGGGCGCCGTCGACGCCCTTGAGCGCGCGGTTGCCCAGCGGCTTGAACGGGGTGCGCCCTTCCAAAATGTCGAGGTGCACTTGCAGGTACTTTTCGACGGTGCCGATATCGATCCAATATCCGGGGGCGACCCAGCCGCCGAGGCGGGCGTTGTCGGCCAGGCGTTCGGGAAAGAGTCCGCGCTCCAGGGAGTAGGTCTTGCCCGGCGGCAGGTGGGTAAAAACCGACGGCTCGAACAAATAGGCACCGGCGTTGATCGTGTTCGTTTCGACCTCGTCCCAGGAGGGCTTCTCGAGGAAACGCTTCACGTAGCCCTTGTCGTCGGTCAGGACGAGACCGTACATGGTCGGATCTTTCACCCGCGTCAACGCGATCGAGATCTCGGCGCGGCGCGCGCGATGGAAGGCAAGGAACGCGCGGATGTCGAATGCATTAAGAACGTCGCCGTTCAAAATGAGCGAGGTCGACCCGGCCAAGTGTTTTTCCGCGTTTTTTAGCGCGCCGCCAGTGCCAAGCGGAATGGTCTCGCGCACGTAGCGCAGCTTGACGCCCAGCCGCTGACCGGTGCCGAACGCGCGGCGAAAGTCCTCGGCGCGATAAGAGGTGCACAAGACGATTTCTCGCACCCCGTGCGATCTTAAGATCCGGAATTGATATTCAAGGAACGGCCGATTGATGACCGAAAGGAGGGGTTTAGGCGTGTCCAGGGTGAACGGCCGAAGGCGCGTGCCCTGGCCGCCGATCAGAATGGCCGCTTTCATGAAATTTTTCCACTCACGAAGCGTGGATTCTACAAATAATATACTACGATGGACACGCTTCAATGAGTGGGTTTTATCGATCCTCGGGCCCTTCGCGCATAACGCTGGCGTTCTGCCTGCTGGGTTTGGCGTCATTCTTGGCGTTGGAAGCGCTTTTGCTGCGGCATTTCGTCGCGATCGACACGCGCCCGCCGTCGTGGGATCAAGCGACGCACATGGAGATCGCGCTCGATTATAGGGAAACCCTCAGCGAGGGTCGTTGGGCGGACATGTGGTTTTTGGCCCCCAAGCCGGGAATGCCCCCGTTCCCGCCCGCATTCCAGCTTTTATTGCGGGGGTCCTACTCGTCGTCCGACCCTGCCCATGCCGCACTATGGTTGAACTGGTTTTACATGGCGATTCTCGCCGTTTCTCTCTTCGCCATCAGTTGGCGTTTCCTGCCGGATTCCCGCGCCTTGATCGCGACGATTGCCTTTTGCGCGGCTCCCGGACTTCAGGATCTATTGTCCAATCAGCTCGTCGACTTGGCCGTTGTCGCTTGGACTGCGGCCGCCTACTGGGCATTGCTCGAGAGCGAAAATTTCAGCCGTTGGATCCCGGCACTGGCCTTCGGTGTGCTACATGCGGTGGGGATGATGCACAAGTGGAGTTTTTTCAGCTACATGATCCCTGCTTACTTCGTCGCCGGCCGCGGTTTGGGTTGGGGGCATGCGCGCCCCAAGGTCGCAGCCGCGATCGCCCTTTCCATTGCCCTCTCCGCGCCGTGGTATTGGTCCCATATCGCGCTTTTACCGACGCGGTTGGTCCAGGCCTCGGCGGACTTCGCGATCCCGTTCTGGAGAGGGTCGGCATGGGCGTCTTATTTGGGGCAGTCGTGCTCGGCGCTGGGGCCTCTGGTTTGGGCGCTGGGTTTCATCAGTCTGCTGGCCCCACAGTACGCGCGCAAGCGGGACAGCAGCTGGGTACTGCTTTACTGGTTTGTCACGTCCTACGTGTTTTGGACGATCGTTCCCAACCGACAGATCAGGTTCTTGCTTCCCGGCCTCGTTCCGCTGGGAGTAGCGATGGCCGGAACGTGGCCGAAGACCGTCGGTTGGGGCGTGGTTACTTTCCAGATGGTCGCGGCGGTGAATTTTTTCTTCGGATTCATCGGGCCGTGGACGATACCGATGCCCTTCCAGCCGCTTACGTTCTTCGCCAGCCAGCCGCCGCGGCGCGAGGATTGGAAGTTGGGGGAAATACTTCGGAAAGTCGAGGCCGACCGAGACCCCACTCGGCCCTTGACCAACGTCACTCTCGTTGCAAACGATCATTATTTCAACGGGCCGACTTTCCATTGGGCCCAACGCTGGCTGAATTTGCCGCACGCACGCGTACGCGGCGTTAACAGCCGCCTGTGCGAGCTTTCTGAATTCGTTCTGGTCAAGCAAGGAAACTTGGGGCCATCTAGCGTGATCGGCGGTTTGCCAGAGGCCGCCAACGTCATCAACGAATCCGGAGGGTGGTTTCAACGTGCGTACGAAAAACATTATCAATGGACGCTTCCAGACGGCAGCGCTGCCGTACTGTACCGCCAACGGCGTAATCGAGCGCGGCCATTCGGCCGCGCTCTTTTAGACAGCGAGTTTCTCGAGTCCGGCAACGTGCGACTGGCCAATTCGCGCGGGAACCTTGGCCCTTGGGATCCGAAATTTTCTATGTGGCCGAAGGTGACACTCAGTGCCGAGCGCGTCGAAGTGCGGGGACTGGTCGTGCGCAATGTCGCGGCGAGCCTTCAGAATTTCGCCGTTGTTTCCATTATCGAGCGGCGTAATCCCGCCTTGCCCGATTGGCGCGACATTCGCATTCTCCGACTGGATCGCATAGGGGTCCAATCGTTAGAAGTCCGGGCCGAGGATCTTAAGGCCTTCATCGCGGCGCGGGTTCGCGGCCTGACGATTACCCGACTTGACCTTGACCAAACCATCAAGGCCTCCGGAGTTTGGAAAGGCCGCCGCATCGACGCTGAGGCCGCGATCGAACTGGACAATGTCGCCCGTCGCCTGCGCGTGAAAATTCTCTCGGCGTCTTATATGGGATTTTCGCTGCCGACGGCGCTATTTCGTCCGATCAAGGAATTGTCGATTTCACTCGACCCCAATCCAGAGACGCCGTTCGCGATCGACGTGCCAAGCCTCACGATCAAAAAAGGTCGCCTGACCATCCCCTAAGTCACTCCTTGAAGGCGTAGACCTCGATAGTCCCTCCGGAGCGCAGCGCCGTTTCAACAAGAGTGGCGGCAAAGGCAAAGCTCAAGAACAGCGGGAGCAGTATTGCAATCAATGCGGATTGGAACGGATGGTGCCAGAATTCCACACCTCGGGCGGAACGGTCCTTGAGCAGCGAATAGAGAAGGTTGTGGCGGAACCCAAGCGAGTTGTAAAGACTTTGCAGGATTCCATAGGGGTTTTGCTCGAAGCTGAAATGGTCAATTTGGACGACGCGGAAATGATGGCGTTCGAGAATCGCGGTGAGGGAGCGAGGACCGAAATGAAAATAATGACGAGGAACGTCGAGATGGAACCAGTGACGCCCGAATAACCGCGACTGCCAACTGTCGAAATTCGGCACGGCGACACACAGGACCCCGCCGGTCTTGAGGGCTTCGTGGGCTCGAGCGATAGCGCCGACCGGGTGGGAGAAGTGCTCCAGCGAATGCCAGAAGATTACCGCGTTGTAACGCTCGCGCTCATGTGGCATGCGCACGAAATCGTCTACGATGACTGGAATCTTCAGCACGTTCCGAGCGTGATGGGCCGCGCAGTCCGACAGCTCCAGGCCATGGGGTTCGTATCCCAGATCGCGCAAGTAGGACAACATCAAGCCGCGCCCGCAGCCGACGTCGAGCACGGGTCCGAGGGGGACGCGGTCGTGGATCACGGCGGCCCGACGGCGGCGGAACCAGCGCACCATCTTTTCGAATAGGGGGTTGAAGCGGACGTTGTCCTTGCCGTAGTACTGCGCGGGATACCAATTGCCGATCTCCGACTCGGACGGCGGTGGGGCGGTTCGGCCCAGGCCACAACCCGGGCAACGCTGAATTACAAACTCGGGCTCAACGGTCGGACGCGCGTTTACCGCGGACTCGCAACCGCATGCCAGGCACCGTTTTGAGAAATGGGGAGAAGCGGTCACGTGGCGCAATTATATAAAATCAACGAATGCAGACCCGTTGGCTGTTCAGTCTCACCGTTATTCTGGTCCAGGCCGTTCCGGCGGCCGCACTTCTCCCCGAAGAGGAGAACACGATCAAAATTTTCCGCGAGGCGTCTCCCGCGGTGGTCTTCGTCACCAACGTCGCCCTAGGCCGCAGCATGTCGATGGACGAGTACGCGATTCCGCAAGGCGCGGGGTCGGGCTTCGTCTGGGATAAGAAGGGACATATCGTCACCAATTTCCACGTCGTGCAGGGCGGAGATGCCTTCTTGGTCAGCTTCGATAACGAAACCCAGCTCCAAGCCAAATTAATTGGCGCCGACCCGAACAAGGACATTGCCGTTCTTCAGCTCGAAGAGGCCAAGAACGATCTGGTCGCCATTCGCGTGGGTTCGTCGGATAAGTTACTGGTCGGCCAACAGACTTTCGCCATCGGCAACCCGTTCGGCCTTGATCACACCTTGACCAAGGGCATTATCTCCGCCCTCGGCCGCCAGGTCGAAGGCGTGGGCGGCGTCACGATTCGCGACATGATTCAGACCGACGCGGCTATCAATCCCGGGAACTCGGGCGGACCGCTGCTTGATTCCTCCGGAAACTTGATTGGGATGAACACCGTTATTTACAGTAGGTCAGGTTCGAGCGCCGGAGTCGGATTCGCCGTTCCTGTCGCCTTCATTAAGCGCATCGTGCCCCAATTGATAGCGTTGGGCAAGGTGGTCCGTCCCGGCATGGGCATCAGCATCCTGACGCCCGGACAGAAATATTATGTGGTCGGCGAACAGGACGGAGTCGTCGTCGACAAAGTGTCGAGCAGTGGTCCCGCAGCACGGGCGGGAATTCACGGCGGTCGTCATTTGCCCGGCGGGCGCTACCAAGTCGGCGACATCATCGTCGGCATCGACACGTATTCCGTCAAGGATTTTGACGATCTTTACAACGCCCTCGACAGGTACAAGCCCGGAGACGTGGTTCAAGTCAAAGTGTTACGCGGCGAAAAAACGCTCAGCCTCCCGGTTCATTTGATCAATATTCAGTAAGCGCCGGCCGCCGTTTATTTCACGGACTTTAATTTTGAAATTTCGTCGTACAAATAAATTGCTGAGGCGATCGCCTTGCGGAACATGCCCAGATGCAGGCTTTCGTTTTCCGAATGCGGGTTGGAGAGAGGGTCCTCGACGCCGATCATCAGCGCGGGCGCGCCTTTGAGCGCCTTGGCAAACGGTCCGACGAAGGGAATCGAGCCGCCGCAGCCCAAATCGACCGCCGTGCGTCCATAGCCCTTGCGCAGCGCTTCGCGCGCTGCGGCGAAGGCCGGCGCGTCGGTGTCGGTGGTCCACGCGGGACTGACGGACTCTCCGCCGAATTGAACCTTGACGCCCCAGGGCGCGTTTTTGAGCAGGTGTTTTTTGAGCGCTTCCAGGGTTTTTCGCGGGTCCATGCCGGGAACCAGGCGTATGCCCATGTGGCACCAGGCCGTGTCATTGATGATGTTCGCGCAGTCTTTCTTACTTGAGGCCTGGATCGCATTGACGGAAAACGAGGGCCAATACCAATTCGAACGCAGCAAGTCTTTCGGTGCGACCATCAGTTTTGTGCCCTTGAAAAGTCCGGACTGCGCGCGGAACGTTTTCTCGGTGTACTTAAGGATATTGAGGCTGGCCTCGGCGGCGCGCGCAGGTTTTTTGATGCCTTTGTAGATCCCGGCAATCACCATGCGGCCCTTGGCGTCGGTGACGGACGCGATCATTTTAGCTAGTGCCTGGACCGGGTCGGGAGTCGCTCCGCCCCACATGCCGGAGTGCAGGGGGTGGTCCATCGACCGCACGGTCACGTCGAGCGCGGCCAGGCCGCGCAGGGCGACAGTGATCGACGGCGTTTCATGGTCGTAATTGCCGGTGTCGGTGAGGACGATAATATCAGCGATAACCTTGGAGACATATTTGTCTAGGAACGCTCCAAGGTGATCCGAGCCGCATTCCTCTTCGCCCTCAATGATCAGCTTCACGTTGACGGGCAGCGATCCGTGCGCCTGGAGCCAGGCGAAGATCGCGGACGTGTGGGTGACCGCGCCGGCTTTGTCATCGGCGGTTCCGCGGCCCCACAGGCGGCCGTCGCGTTCGGTGGGTGAAAAGGGCGGAGACTTCCAAAGCTCTGCGCGGCCCGCGGGCTGCACGTCGTGATGGGCGTAGAGAAGAAGGGTGGGTTTTCCGGGGGCGTGCAGCCAATCGGCGTAGACATAGGGATGCGCGCCCGGCAGCTTGAGCAGCTCGACGTTTTCGAGGCCGCGTTCACGACAAAGTGTTGCGACGGCTTCGGCGGATTTTTCGACTTCCTTCGGGTCGAAACCGGGGAAACTGACGCTGGGGATGCGGACCAGGGTCTTCAAGTCCTCGAGAAAAGTGGCGTGGTCTCGTTCGGCCAGGGCGGCGACATTGGCGGCTTTCGCGGTGTGCATAGGCCGATTATAAGTAAAATCACCCGACGATGCCCATCCTCCAGCGCTACCTGCTGCGCCTTTTCCTGCCGATCTTCGGCGCGGGCCTTGCGCTGTTCCTCGGCGTGCTGCTGATGAACCAGTTCCTGCGCCTGTTTACCGTGGCCGTGATGAAAGGCCTGCCGGTGTGGTGGATTTTGTCGTGCTTCGCGCGGCTGCTCCCTTCGTTCGCGAGCTTGGCTGTGCCGATGGCGTTTTTGGTCGCGGCGATGATCACTCTGGGATCGCTCGCCGATTCGGGCGAGACAATGGCGCTGCGCTCGGCGGGTTTTAGTTACGGCGAGATCGTTCGATCTTTTTTCTGGCTGGGGATCGGCCTTTCCCTTTTGCTGTTGTTCATCAATCATAAGCAGGGCCCGGACGGATTTCGGTCGTTTCGCAAGCGCACGACCGAAGCCGCGCAAAAAATGTCCAAGATCGACTTGCGAGCCCGCGCGTTCACGCCGATTGGCCCGTGGCGTCTCTACGCGCGGGAAGCCGATCCCACGACCGGGCGCATGGAAGGCGTGTACTTGGTCAAGCCCGACCGCAAGGAGCCCGTACGCGTTAACGCCGAACGTGGGGAACTGACCCTCGAACCGGGGCTTGGCGTGTCATTAGTCTTGGAGGATGGACAGCTGCAGCTGCCCAACCCCGATCCGCAACGCTATACGACCGGCCGTTTCGACCGGTACCGTTTGTTCATGCCGTTGGTGGAGACCTCCGCTCCGCGGGAGCTGGACATGCAGGAAATGAACAGTTCCATCCTGTCAACGCGCGCGGCCGACCCGGCCACCTCCGCTGACAAACGGCTCGAATACCGCGTGGAAATCGCGTCAAGGTCTGCAGGAGCGCTGGCTCCATTCGTATTCTTCTTTGTCGCAGCGCCGCTGGGCATGGGCCTCAAGCGCCGCGCGCGAGGTGCTGATTTCGCCGTCAGCCTTGCGGTGATGTTCCTTTATTACGGGCTGCTCGTCGTCGGCGTCAGCCTGGGCCGTCGTCACGAAACGTTGGCGTCGATTGCCCCCTGGCTCTGCAACGCGGCGGGACTTGCCGCCGGCATTTGGCTGACGAAGAGGGTCGCCCTGCAATGACAATTTTCTCGCGTTATATGGTCGGGCAGTTTTTTAAACCGTTCGCCTACGGGCTGGGCCTTTTCGCCGTTTTGATCTTCTTGGGCGACACCTTCGACAAGATGAACTACATCGTCAAGTCGCAGGCGTCGTTCGGCGTGATTTTCCAATGCCTGTGGCTGGCGGTGCCGTACTGGGCGGTGCGCGTCATCCCGATGGCCACACTGCTGGCGACCCTCGTGGCAATGAGCGGCTTCGTGCAGAGCGGCGAATGGTTGGCGACCCAGGCCACGGGCATCGAGACGCGGCGCTTCTGGCTGCCCGTGCTCTGGTCGGCGGTAGCCGTCGCAGCACTTTCCTTCGTCGCGCAGGAAACCGTGATGCCGGCCGCGTGGGCACGCTCCCGCCGTCTCTGGCATGAGCAGGTCCACCCCGAGCCCGAGTGGCGGATGTATTCCGACGTAGCCTTCGCCGTCGAGGGCCGGATGTTTGTGCAGGCGGCTGTGTTTTTACCCCTCGAAGGGCGCATGGAGCGCCCGATACTCGAGACCGTCGGGTCGAAAGGCGTCGTTTCCCAGCTCGACGCGACGAGAGCCGACTGGGATCCGGCGCTTAAGCGTTGGGTCTTCAAGAAAGGCGTTGAGCGCGAATTCGGCGAGCGCGGCGCGGTGGAAAAATCGTTCGATCTGCGGGTCTCGGAATTGGATTCGGCCCCGGGAGAATTGACCCCGCGTCCGATCAACCCCGATGAGATGAGCCTGCGTGAGGTCCGTAACTACTCCCGGCGCGTCGGTAGGTTCGGGGGCTCCCCGCGCGAATACGAAGTCGCCGCCCAAGCCAAGCTCGCCTACCCGTTTGCCAACATCGTTATCTGTGCGTTGGGTATTCCGATTGCGCTGAGGTTGCGCCGTTCTTCGCGCGTGGTCAGCTTCTGCACGGCGCTAGGGCTGTCGTTCGTCTACTTATGGCTGATGGAAGTCGGCCGCGCGATGGGTGTCGGCGGCACTCTCCCGCCGTGGGTCGCAGCTTGGTGCGCCGACGCCGTATTCGGTGCGACGGCCGTCGTCCTAATTAGGCGCTGGGACCTTTAACCGGACCTTACGGCTTGTTCGCCGGTTTGGCGGCTTCTTTGTCTAAATCCTTCTGGGCCTTATCCGCATTCGCCTTGACTTGCTCGGGCGTCGGTGCGGGTTGCATCGTCTGTGCCGGCGGCGGAGTCACTGTCTGAATCTGCTGGGTCGGAACAGGTTGGATGTTCACCCTGGAAGGCCTGCTGGTATCGGGGCGGTCTTCCGATCCGCCGAAAAGCAGGCTGAGGGCGACGGACGCGCCAAATTCCTGTGGCACACGCTTGCTGTCCCCGGTAGTCTGCGTATCGATGCGCTTGTTGCTCACCTGTCCTGAGGCTTCGACGATCACGTGCAGAAAATTAAGTCCACCGCCGAGCGAAAGCATATTGCTGCCGGTGGACAAGTTGCGCGCGATGCCGAAACGCAGCGGGATGTTGATCCAGGTGCGGTTGAAGACATTAACTTCCGTGCCGATACCCAGTTGGCGGCTTTTGACTCCGTCGACGGGCGTAATATTGTTGGTCATGTCCAGGTCGGCGGCGATATTCCACCAATGAAACGGCGAAATGGCCACACCCATGCGCACCTGAGGGTTCACGGCGAACTTGCCGGTTACTCCATCGGCGGCCGCGGCCGCGGGCTGATCGAATTTAGGGTTGTTGAGGTTGCGCCCGATCAGACCGACGCGGGGCTGCCACCATGCGTCCGCGAAACTGCGTTCCACGTCCCAAAGCGCGCTGGCGTCAAAGCCGACATTGCTGCTTTTAACCGAGGTATCCTTCAATTTGCCAAGAATGTCGCTTTGGTCGTTGTTGTTGGTGACGATGCGATAATTCGTATAGCCGACTTTCGCGTTCATGATTTTAAAATTACCGCCGAGGAACAGTCCGGGAGCGAACGGCAACTCGTGGCCGTAGCCAACGCCCAACTCCCCAATATTGGCGCCCTTGACGATCAACGCGGACGTATTGTTGTTAACGGAGTTCGCGACCCCGGTGCTCGGGCTGGTGTGAAACAGATCCACGCGCGGTACCGCGCCAGCGTCAAGATATCCGTTCAGGAAAACCGCAAACTTGCCGATCTTGAGATTTGCGCCGGCTCCGGCGTCGGCGCGCAGGCCGTTCGTGGGGTGGCCGAGCTTGGTGAGCGCGGCGGTGATGTTGGCTTGCGAACAAACCGAGTTCGGCGTTCCATTTGATGCCTCGCAGGCGTCCTGCACATCTGAGAGGTCATTGGCGCCGGCGATGGCGTCTCCAGTTAGGGCGGCGTGGACGCTGAATGGAATCGCTAATCCGTAGGCATTTTCACCGTCATGCCCCAAGGCGGCAGGGTTCCAGTACGACGCGAGCGGCCCTTGCGTTAGTGCGACACCCGCGCCGCCCATGCCCATTGCGCGCGGTCCTACCGCTGTCCATTCGATCGCGGACGCGGGAGAAACGCAGAGTACGGCGATGAGTAAAGAGAGGGATTTATTCATGCCGGAAGTATTACATATCTTCCCGAATTTTGGAATGCCGTTTTGGTCACATGGACGGAGCCAAGATCGGGCGGTCTTCGATTTGGTAGGATCTGGTTTCCCATGGAAATCGGCATTGTCGGCCTCCCTAACGTCGGAAAATCCACTATTTTCAACGCGCTCACTTCCGGCAACGCCGCGGCGTCGAATTATCCGTTCACCACGATCGAGCCCAACGTCGGCGTCGTCGCCGTTCCCGATCCGCGTCTCCAGCGCTTGACCGACCTGGTCAAACCCAAGAAAACGGTTCCCGCGTCCTGCCGTTTCGTCGATATCGCAGGCCTCGTCAAGGGCGCTTCGCAAGGTGAAGGGCTGGGTAATAAATTCCTCGCCAACATCCGCGAAGTCGACGCTATTTTGCACATGGTCCGCCTGTTCAAGGATCCCGACGTCATCCACACGCTCGGCGGTGTCGATCCGAAGCGCGACGTGGAAGTCATCGAGACCGAGTTGATGTTGGCCGACCTTTCCAGCCTCGAGAAGCAGTTCGACAAGGTGTCGGGCAAGGCGAAGTCCGGGGACAAGCTGGCGCGTGAGCAGCTGACAGTGCTGGAGACGCTTAAAAAAGGCCTTTCCGACGGGATTCCCGCCCGCGCCTTGAGCCTGGACCCGAAAGTGATTAAGGAGTACATGCTCCTCACGGCCAAGCCGGTGCTTTATGTCGGCAACACCGATGAGACTCCGGACCCGAAAGTCATCGCCGATTTCCACGCTTTCGTGAAGGCGCGTGGCTCCGAAAGCGTCGTCATTTGCGGCAAACTTGAGGCCGAGATCGCCCAGCTGGCCGGCGAGGACCGCGCGATGTTCATGAAAGACTTGGGCATGGAGACGAGCGGGCTTGAGAAAGTCATCGTCGCCGCCTATAAAACCCTTGGCCTCTGCTCGTATTTCACTGCGGGCGAAACTGAAGTGCGCGCGTGGACGATCCCCGTCGGTGCCAAGGCGCCCCAGGCCGCCGGCGTGATCCATTCCGACTTCGAGAAAGGTTTTATTAAGGCCGACATTTACGGCTACCTGGATATCGATAAGCATAAAACTGAATCCGCCTTGCGCGAGAAGGGTATGATTCGCTCCGAAGGCAAAGAGTACGTGGTCAAAGACGGCGATGTCTGTCACTTTAAATTTGCCAATTAGTACTGACCTCTGCCGCCATTTCGGGGATTGCGGCGGCTGTTCGATCCAGGATCTTTCCTACGACGATCAGCTCGCCTATAAAAAAGACAAAGTCGCCGCAGCTTTGGCCGGCATTCCCGATCTTCCGGAACTGAGTATTCAGGGCTCTCCCCTGGAACGCCACTACCGCAATAAAATGGAGTTCAGCTTCGGTGACGTTTATCCTCCGGTGCCGGGCCAATGGCTGCATCTGGGGATGAAGCCCAAGGGCCGTTGGTATAAGATTTTGGACCTGGAAGAATGCCACCTGCCCAGCCCCGAGGCCGCACCTTTGCTCGCCGCGGTGCGTGCGTGGGCCGCGCGTGAGCTGGTCACGCCCTATAATTCCCATAAAAAAATCGGGACGCTGCGCCATCTCGTCATTCGCGAAGCCAAAAATCGTCCCGAGCGCATGGTCGTGCTCGTAACCTCAACGGGAGAAATTCCTCGGGAGTCGTTTATCGCGGCCGTAAACGCAGTGTACCCCGCGACGACGATTCTGGTCGGACGCAACGCCAAGGTCTCCGACACCGCCGTGTCCGACTCGATGGAAATATTGACCGGTCCCGGATATATCGTCGAGACCCTGGATTTCGGCGACGGCAAGGTCGACTACCGCATTTCCCCTCAGTCGTTTTTCCAGACCAATTCCAAAGGCACCGAGCTTATGTACGGCATTTTGCGATCCTGGACGCGGGAGCTTAAGGCTAAACTCATGTTGGACTTGTACTGCGGCGGTGGCGGCATCGCGTTGTCGCTGGCGGGAGCCGTCAAGCAAGTTGTCGGAGTGGAATCGAATTTGGCCGCGGTGGCCGACGCCAAGGCCAACGCCGAGTTTAACGGCTTCAAGAATTGCGATTTTTACGGCGCGACCGTCGAGTCGTTGCTTCCCGCGCTTCTCGATATGCACCCTTCGGCCGCTATTATCGATCCGCCCCGGGCCGGCCTTCACGCCACCGCCGTCAAGGCTTTGGTCGACAATGCCCCGCCCGTCTTGTTCTACGTCTCGTGCAATCCCGAGGCGTTGGCCCGTGACCTGGTCCTGCTTGCTCCGCGCTACCGCGTTGACCGACTAGTATGCGTCGACCTATTCCCACACACCGACCACGTGGAGACGGTCGCGTGGCTCACCGCGCGATGATCATCGACAGCCGCACGCTCGCGTGGTGCGGAATGACGGGCACCATTTTCGGCGCTTTTGGTGGGATTTACCTGACCTATGAATTATTGGGCGGTCGGCGTGGACCGTTGGGACTGCTTACTCGGGCGGCGACCTACGGCCTTATTTTCGGCTTGGGTTATAGCATCTTCTTCGGGTTCGCCTTCGGCATGATCAGCGGGGCGGGGTTAGGCCTGATTCTCGCCCTGGAGTATTGGCGGGTCGCGCGTCATCAGCATCTTTTCGGCAGCTCCCCGCTTTATGACTCCCTTTTTTCGGTGTCGCGCGCGCCGTCGTCGTCGGCGCGGCAATCATTCCCCGTTACGGCGTGGCGATAGGACTGGCTGGCATGGCTGCGGCGACCGTCGAGTCGATGAGCTCGTATTCGGTGCATTTCGGGCTGGTGGTGGGCGGCTCGGTAGGGCTGATCAGCGCGGTGATCGGCTTGGTCAGCCCGTACGTCGAGTGGTGGATGGAGAATCTTCCGGAGAAGTTCCTCGCCGTGCTTGGGTTTATGCTGATTTTGACAGGTCTGCTCCTGCAGTCGGTGCAACATTGCGCCGTGATACTGCGCGTCGCGCGCTGAGTTCGGCGCTTGACAAGCCGTTGACGGCGGCGTATCCTCAGCTCGATATGAAAAAATCCACCGGTCTTGCGCTTATCGCCGTCCTGTTCGCCATCGGAGTGACGGCGACACCGGCGCCGAAAAATATGAAGCCTTTAAAGCGTTCCGCGAAGGTTTATAAAGGCCCCGAAGGGGAAAAGGTAACGTTGGTTTACTTGGAACCGAGCGAGACCGGTGACGTGCTGATCAAGTTCGAAGACGTCGACGGGGAGTGGAACGGCAAGGTCCTGATGCACAAGCGGAACATTATGAGCAACTGGGGTCCGCCCCAGGAAGATTTCGCGACCATAGTCGACGACGGCTCCTGGGTCAGCATGTACGTTCGTGGCACGCGCACCGACTCGAACGGCGATAAATATCCGAATACAGAGGTGACGGCCAAAGGTGGGCACGCGGAGTTCCGCGTCCGCTACTCCGAAAGCGAGTCGAAAGCCACCGATGCCGAAGCAGTGATTCGACAGTTCCGACGCGATTCCGGGATCTACGATAAAGACGGCGAACTGAAGAAAAAGGACGCCGAGAAGGCGCAAAACGCAAACGCCAAAGCAATCCAGCTTTACACGGCGGGCAAGAAGGAAGAAGCCATCATAGCTTGGCAAAAGCTGCTCGAGGTCGATCCTCTCAACGACCATGCGGGGGAAAACATCCGAACCGCCCTGGCCGAGTTGGCCGCCCGCCAATAACCGACTTTAAAATATGAGAATTCGGGCCCGTTTGGGCCTTTCGTTGGGACTGCTGATCGTCACCGTCTCCTCTGGCATTGCGGCGGGCCTTTTTTTTAGTCAGCGCTCGATGATCCGCCAATCGATCGAGAAGGACCAAGACCGCATGGTCCAGGCGCTAGCCGCCGTCGGCGAGCAATACCTGCTCAATAAAAATGACTTGCTGCTGGCCAATTATCTGCGCGTCGTCGCGAAAATGGACGGCGTCCTTTTCGCCTACATCGTCGACACACATGGGAGGATTCTGGGCCACACCGACACCCGCTTGCTCAACAGGAACGTCTCCGCCGCCTATTCCGGCGTGCGCGCGAAAGCCGTCGAGAAACAATGGACTATCCAAGTGGGGGAGCGGGTATTGGCCGAAGCTGTGATAGGCTTCTCCGACGAGAACATCCGACGCACCGTGCGCGCGGGCGTGCGCACGCTGATGGCCCGAATTTTTTATGGCGCCAGCGTTTTTATGCTATTTGGGATCGGCGCTGCGTTTATGCTGGCCGGTTATTTGACCGGCCCCCTCGAAGAGCTCGCCCGCGGCGCCGAAGAAATCGGACAGGGCAATTTCGCGTTCTCGGTTCCGGTGCGATCCGACGATGAGCTCGGACGCCTGTCTAGCCGCTTCAATGAGATGGCCGCGCAACTCGGCCAGCTCGACCAGATCAAGGACGACTTCATCGCCAATGTCTCCCACGACTTGCGCAGTCCGCTGGCATCCATCGTGATGTCCGCACAATATTTATTAACGGAGAGCCACGGCTCGCTCACCCCCAATCAACAGCAAATGCTGGGCATGATGATCAGCAGCGGAGAGCGCCTTTCGGCCTTCATCAACAATATTTTGGACGCCGCCAAAATCAAGGCCGGCCGCATGGAATACGACTTCAAGACGCATCGCCTACCTGATCTAATTAAGGAAGTCGTCGGAACCCTCCAGTCATTGGCACGCAGCAAGGAGCTTTCCCTGACTCTCGAGGCGCCGGCCGACTTCCCGGCGGTCAAGGCCGACGGCGAAAAAATTCAGCAAGTGGTGACCAATCTGGTCTCCAATGCGATCAAGTTCACGCCCAACGGAGGGAAAATCGCCATCTCAGTGACGCGCGACGGCGTGATGGCGCGGATTTCGATCGCAGATACCGGCCACGGCATACCCCGCTCCGAAATTCCGAAGCTTTTTCAAAAATTCGTCCAACTCAAGACGGATCGACCGACCGGCGTGCGGATGAAAAGCACGGGCCTGGGCCTGGTCATCGTGAAAGAAATCGTCAATGCGCACGGAGGAACGGTGTGGGTTGAATCGATCGAGGATATGGGCTCCACGTTTCACTTCACTATTCCTCTTGCCGGTGCTGGAGGAGCCAGTGAGTAAAATTCTCATCGTCGACGATGACCCCACTTTCCGCAACCTCCTGAAAATGATCTTCCAAGAGAAGGGCTTCGTCGTTTTCACCGCCGCGGATGGAGAAAGTGGCCTGACCCAAACTCGCCGCGAGAAGCCCGACGTCGTGCTGCTCGACATACAGCTGCCGGGGATCGACGGCTACGGCGTTCTTGAGCGGCTCAAAGCTGATCCCGCCACTAGCGCCATTCCCGTGGTCATCTGTTCGACAACCTTTCGGGAGCCGAGTCACGTGAAGAAAGCCATGGAGGGGGGAGCCGCGGATTATATCCGCAAGCCCATCCATCCCCAGGAACTTTTCACGCGCGTGCGTCCGTGGATCCCGTCTTAGGGTTTTGACGCCGCGTCGATTTCGCGGACATCGAGCAGGACGCGGCGACCTTTCGCCGCTTGCTCGTCTATGAAGGTATTGAGCAGCATCAGGCAGTCGGGGCGGACCTTCACGCAGCCGTTGGTGTCGCGGAATAGGAAACTACGCAACTCATTTTTTGAGGCCATTTTAGGGTTGGCGGCCGTTTCGCCATCGTCCCAGCGGTCGGTGTGGATGGCAAATCCGCTGCGTCCGTACGGGCCGAAGTAGTAGCGCGGATTGTGGCGAATCTGCTCGGGATTCTTATCACTACCTTGATACTCGATCACGGGCAACCCCGCGCCCTGCGATTGCGCTTGGTAGCGTTCGGACCAGATCATGTCGACCGGAGCGATGTCGGCGTAGCGGGCATCGAGGGGATACCAGGTCTTCCAAACCCCGGAAAAATAGGGCTTGTCTTGGGGCTTGTCGGTTCCCAGCCGCCTGACCAAGTCCTCGGCGCCAGACATGTCCTTGTTCAAGAATTTAAGGGCGTATTTATCGGGCCGGATGTTGCGCAGTTCGTAAATCCCCGGAATCGTCGCGCCGCCCTCCACGTCTTGCGCCGCGTAATAAATCGTCGTTTTGCGCCCTTCGGGTTCTTGAATGACACCGGATTTCCAGCTGGGCCGCGGTTCCAGTTCGGTTTTTCCACGGCCGATGGCCTCGCAGGCGTGGATCCCGCTTGAAGCGCCCGACTCGACCTCAAAGATGACGATTCCTGGTAATTCTTTGGCTTTGGGGAAAATCGCGACCGCCTTGGATATTGGCTCGCCATCGATCCCGGTGAGGCCGTTTTGGCCGAGGGTTTTATTTTTCTTGCGCAGGCGCTGGGTTAATTCCGGCCGTATCGTTTCCTTGCGCATTTGGGGATAAGGCGCGGGCCATAACGAATCGATATCGAACGCTCGAGCTCCAGGCGCGAGACTCATCAGCGACACCCCCACGACAAAGATCCAGCTCACCTGCCCATTCTATCACGAACTTGTCGACTGCGGTTCCCACCGATCGGAGGATAAGCTATAATTTGGTTTCCCGGGCTTTCTTTTGCGCTCGTAACACAAGGGATAGTGTGCTGCCCTGCGAAGGCAGATATCCAGGTTCGATTCCCGGCGAGCGCAATGGACGGCTCGGTGTTTTATTTATTGAGCGCGATGTGTTTCGGAGGCTCGCGGCGCTCTTTTTTATGCATCGTCGTCCCGGTGAGCAGGCGCGCGACGGTCGCCGTTCCCCGCTTGACGAAATAACGCGTTTCAAAATCGTGCAGGAAAACCCCCAGCTCCAATCCCTCGGTTATCTGGGACTTGTCACGCGGATTGCGCAGGTCCTGTTGCAAGATGTCGGCGAGCAGTCTTTTTAGGTCTGTGAGGCCCAACCGGGCTTCCGCCGCAGAGATATCCCGCAGCGCCTTCGTGGTGAAGGCAGTCTTTAGCGTGGGAAACGGCGCGTCCTGCGTCCATCCCGGCGACGCGGCGGAGACAGAGTCCCATTCTGGAATGTAGGGCTTTACATCAAGGATCGGGGTGCCGTCGACAAGGTCGATGCCGGCCAAATGTAGTGTCGCACCGTCGACCTTGAGAAGTCGCGCCAACGATAACCCCAACGGTGTCGGCCGATGCGGCGAACGGGACGCGAACAGACCGATGGTTTCGCCGCGCAACCTTGGCGGATGGACTTTAGGGAGGAATTTCTTATTCGTGTTGAGATGGAAGTAGGAGATCAGCCAGATATGGGTGAAGCGCGACAAGCCTATCAGCGAGTGTTCAGGAAGGAAGTCCTTGGCGATGGTCAGCGTCGCCGTTGCGTCCGGGACCAGCAACGGCTGGCGCGGTGTGCCGAATTTCTCGCGAAAGCATGAATTCAGGACGCCGATGATCTTCAAGGGTTGTTGCGAACGAGTCATGTCTCATTATCGAATTTTTGTGTCTCTTTAGCCGAGGGGAAAAGTAGCGGCAAAAAATATGCGGGCGCCGGGGTCACAAAGTAGTTGAAGTCGCAGCCGCAAATATTCAAAATATTTCCCAATGGAACCCGAGCGATCGCATCGCGTGGTTCTGCTGACGTCCTCCCGAGAAGAA
>JANPGH010000109.1:0-2385 GCA_031423795.1 Elusimicrobiota bacterium
ACCATCGGACACGCCCTCGTCGTCGACGGAGGACAAACCATCTGACGCCACGAATGCGCCCACCACTCACGTGCCAACGCCCATCGTCGAACTCGGCCGTGACCCGGTGTTCGGGTGACACCGATGGTGTCCTTCCTTGTGGACTTCACCCAGGCCGGCTAGCTCCGGAGGATGAGATCGGCGACGCGTTCGGCCGCGTCGCTCTGCATTGGCGGGGTCACGTGGGTGTAGATCTCGCGTGTGATGTTGGTGCTGCTGTGGTTGAGACGCTCGCTCAATGTCGACCGTGTCGACTTCCAAGCCGGCGACGCGGTGATGATGTTGCGAAACAACCGAAAGCTCGGCGTGAGCAACGGCAACCGCGGGACCGTCATCGACGTCGACCCCAACGAGCAATCAATGCGTGTCAGTGTCGCTAGGGGACAGGTCACTCTGCCGGCCGCGTATCTACAGGCTGGCAATGTCGGGCATGCCTATGCGATGACGATCAACAAGGCCCACGGGATGACATGCGATCGCACCATGACGCTTGGCAACGACCAGCTCTACCGAGAACTCACCTATGAGGCACTCAGCCGCGGTCGCTTGTCGAACCAGCTCTACGTACCTCGCTCGTGCGTCCTCGACATCGAAGACGGCCCACACGCCCGCACCACAGAACCTGGCGATCCAACAGCGCCGAGCCAAACACCTCGCCCTCGACGAGATGGCCACGATCCCGCTCACCGGATGGTCGACCAGCGACCTGCTCACCGAACGTCAACTTCTCCGAACCGTCGTCGACGAGGCCCCGCCGCTGTGGTCACAGGATGGTCACAAGCGGCGTGGGGCGTCAGGATCTTGCTCGCACTCGTAGTGCGGCCCACGCACCCGGTCCCGCCACGCCCGATGGAGAATGCCGAGAATGCCGGATTCGCCACCCCGTCGAGGTGCTCGTTCACTTGAGCGTGCGCCTTCGTTCGGCTCATGCGGAGCATCACGCCCGGGTACTCCCGAACCGGTATGACACTTCGTGATACGCTTGCTGGATGTCCTCCGCTATCTCTGTGCGACTTGACGATGAATCGGAGCGGGCGCTCCGGGTCCTCAATGCACGCGGCATGTCTACCTCAGACGCGATTCGGTCGTCGCTCGTCGAGTCAGCCCGCCGAGTCCGCCGAAGCGCAGAACTCGTGAAGGAGGTGGCTGCATTAGAGGCAGACAAGGCTGATCGCGCAGAGATGCTTGCCGTCGCTGGCCTCATGGAGTCCATGCGTGCAGCGGGGTGAGGTGTTTCGGTTCAAGATCCCGAAGGGGCTCGGACACGAGCAACATGGGGTTCGCTTCGGGGTCGTGGTGCAGGCGGACGAGTTTCTGCCGAGGACCGTAGTGATCGTCGCTCCGACGTCTCGGAGCGCTCGACCGGCATCGTTCCGACCTCCGGTCGAGGTCGAGGGCGACACGACGCTGGTCTTGATCGAGCAACTCGGCGCCGTGGACGTTCAGCGACTCGGTCGACGAGTCGGTCGACTCACGATGGAGGAGCTGTGGAGTCTCGACGAAGCTCTCGCCACGTACCTCGGGCTTCGCCTTGCATGACTCCTCGTGGTCACAGAATGGTACAAAAGGGCTCATCTGCGCTATCTCTCCTTGCACCCACCTCACCATTGCGCCGGTGCCGCCAGCCGCTACTGCGAGCTTGGGTTGGCGGGCTCAGCCGTTGGAGGGGCGGGGTCCGCCGCCCCACCAAATAGACAGAACGCTCAGAACGAGCAGTTGCCGGGATCGATGACATCCTGCCGTCGTGTCGCACCGGACGGAATGAGTTGCACCGCGATCGTCTGCGCCGGAGCGCCGCTCTCGTCGCGGATGATGTGCACATGTCCATCGCCAGGGTCGACGAACGAGTTGTTCGGCGTGTTTGCCGTATAGACGTGCGGAGTGCACTTTCGATCGTCTCCGTCGTAGGCAGTCACGCTGCCTTGGATGACGATGACAAGGCTGGGTCCGGGATGTGTGTGCCAGCCAGTGCTCGGTATGCATCCCGAGCAGGCGGCGGGATCCCACGTGTTCTGCTGGACGTAGAGGTCCGACAGCCCATGCGTGCGGATCTCCTCCTCCCAGCGCGGCTTGGAGACCTCGGATTCCACCTCGGACCTGATCTCGCCGAATGTGGCATTGGCGAGCGTGGTTCCTTTGAAACCTGGCGTCGTCGCGGCCGTCGCGTTCGCGAGTCCTCCGTGTACGGCAACGCCGAGGAGCGCGACAACCACTGGCCACGTCCATCTCGCCTTAGTTCCAATTCTCTTGGTGTTTCTCATCGTGTGCCTCCATCTCGTTTGGGGTCCGTCGACGCGGGCCACGCCATACGTTGGGCCCGTCCACCAAACCCGCGCTGCAAGCTGG
>JANPGH010000110.1:0-2862 GCA_031423795.1 Elusimicrobiota bacterium
CTCCGGCGAGCAGGTCGGCCGCGAGCACAAGGTCATCGGCGTTGACCTCACTTTCTCGGCTCCCAAGTCCGTCAGCATCGCCGGGTTGCTCACCGGTCGCGACCCATCGATCATCGCGGCGCACGACCGGGCCGTCCTTGAAACGATGCGCGAAATCGAGCGCCATTGCGCCGGGACGCAGAAGTACATTGACGGCGAGATCAAGCAGGTGAAGACGGGGAAGATGGCCTACGTCACCGTGCGTGACGGTTTCAATCGCGAACACGACCCCCATCTGCACACGCACGTCGTGCTCTCGAACCTGACCTCCTACGGGGGCAAGATCATGGCGTTGGATGGCCGCAAGATCTTGCGTCATGACTTCAATAAGCTGTGGGGGTCTCTATACCGCGCCAATCTGGCCGCGCACCTCAAGGAGGCCGGTTACTCCGTCAGTTATACCAAGAAGGGGGAGTTGCGGCTCGACAGCGTCTCCCTGGAACTCGAGCGCGAATTTTCGAAGCGGCGGGTGGAGATCGTCAAGGCCAAGGGGCACGGCCTGCACGACATGGCGGCTTGGCGCAAGACGCGCAAGGAGAAGGACCCCAAGGTCGAGAAGGGCAATGTCCTTGAGGACTGGCGGGCCCGCGTCGAGCGGTACCAGGCCAAGACCGTCGAGCAGAACAAGGCCGAAGTGAAGGCCGAGCGCCAGACCTGGGCGCGCGAGGCTGCGTTCTCGATCGAGGCCCAGCAGGAGCTGTCCGGAGAGCGCGGCAACACCGAGGCCGCGCGGTGGCAGGCGGCCGCCCGCCGGGCGACGGAGCGGACGGCCACGGTGACGGCCAATGCGATCATCACCGAGTACCTGACCGAGGTCGCGCGCGGAGAAGCCTGGGAGCCCATCACCTACTCGGTTGCCGAGCAGCGCCTGAGGGCCGAGGTCAGCGCCGGGCGCTTGCTTGCGACCGACGACAGGCGCTACACGACCTGGGAAATGGCGCGCGCCGATCGCGAATGCGTCCGCGCTCGCCAAGCGCCCGTGGTGCTCGCCTTGAAGCCGGAGGAAGCCGCGGCACGGGTCAATGAGTACGTTAAGACGAGCCTGGGCCAAGGCCTGCGCGGCCTGTCCGAGCGGCAGGCCGCGGTGGCCGCGGGCATCCTGTCGGCCGGGCGCGGGACCGTCGTCGTCCAAGGCGACGCCGGCGCAGGCAAGACGACCATGCTCCGGGCCGTCCGCGACATCGCCGTTCAAAAGGGATGGGAAACCGTGGGACTGTCGATCCAGGGCGTCGCCGCGCGCAAGCTCCAGGAAGAATCCGGCATCGCCTCCGTGACCGTCAGTTCCTACCTCTCTCGGGAGCGTCTCGCGGAGCGGGAGGAGAAGACGCGCGCGCCGCGCCTGATCGTCATCGACGAGGCCTCGATGAACGACAGCCGCGGCTTGGCTGAACTCATGAAGCGGGCCGACAAGCACGGCGACAAGGTCGTCCTGGTCGGCGACCGCAATCAAATCCAGTCGGTCGGCGCCGGGCGGCCGTTCGACCGGCTGGTCGAGACGGCGGAGGCCTCCGGCGAGCTTCTCAGTCTCTCCGAGAACTACCGCCAGCGCAACAAGGAACTGCGCGAGGCGGTGAACCTGGCGCGGGACGGCAAGATGCGCGAGAGCATCGATATCCTCGCGCGGACGGGCCGCGTCGCGGAGATTCAGAATAGAGACCTGCGGCGGGTCGCCGTGGCCGCGCTATACAACAAGGACACTCTGATCTTGGCCGGCAGCCGCGAGAGCCGGGACGCTCTCAACGTCCTCATCCGAGACGACCTCGCCAAGCGAGGCGTCGTCGATCGCACGACTGCCCATACCTACAAGCTGTCCTGGGCCGACGTGGACGGCATGAAGCAGACGGTCTCGCGCGAACTCGCGAAGGGTGACGCCGTCACTTTCCTCAAGAACGACTACGGCAAGGATCTCGACGTGCGCAACGGCGAGCGTGGCGAGGTTCTCTCGACTTCGAAGGACGGCGTGACCGTTCGCCTTGAGGACGGCCGCAAGGTAGAAGTGGACATCAAGAAGTACGGCGCGCTGGACTACGGTTACGCGATGACGACCTACAAGGCTCAGGGGCAAACCTACGACAAGGTCGTCGTCGAGGCCGACACGTCCGTCCCGGTCCTGCAGGACTACCGAAACACCTACGTCCAGATCACGCGTGCCCGGGACGACGTGCGGGTCTTCACCGACGACAAGGCCGAACTGCGCGAGGCCGCCGGCGTCCTCAACAACCGAGCGGACACGTTCGGCGTCGATGCCACTTTGGAAAAGGCCGCAGCGATGGAGCGCCGGGTCCAGGCCGAGGCCTTCGGCGATCGCGCGCGTAGCGAAGCTTCGGCCAAGATTCAACAGGCGCAGGCCGCGGCGCAACGGGACGCCGAGAAGGCTTCCGATGTCGCGAAAGACACGGTCCGGCCGCCGGAAAACATCCATGTCGTCAACTACCTGTTCGTCGCGAGCGCCAAGAGAGAGGAGCAGGGCGAGCGCATCGGCCGGCTGCGGGACATCGACGCCGCGCTTCAAGCCCGCAAGGACCTGAGCGACGGCGAAAAAAGCTTCGTTGCCGAGTATCTGAATTCAAAAGAGGCGGTGAAGACGCTGGAGCGGTTCAAGAAACCGGAGGAAGCGATCGCGGCCGGTCTGGTCAAGTCGCGGGTGATGGGTCTTGAGGAAGCGGCGAAGGACTTGCCGTCGAGCCAGAAGATGGCCGTGAAGATGCACGTCAGAAACGAAGAGATCGAACTGGAGCGCGGACTGGAGCGGGGGATCGGTCACGATTTCACACTCTAGAACCGCGGGGGTTAATGGACGGCGGCGAGCTGCACGGCGGGTTG
>JANPGH010000111.1:0-4198 GCA_031423795.1 Elusimicrobiota bacterium
GCCACCGTGACACTCGTGTAGCTCACCGTCGTCCAGCTTGAGGCGAGTATGCCGGCCGCGCTGATTTTTCCGCCGGCGTCTTGGACGTTGACGCTGCTGATCTGGACATAGGTCGATGAAATGGCAATGCCATAGGTCATCGCGTTGGTGGGTGCTATGTTGATGCTAAAGATATTAACGCTGCTGTTGGCGATCACGAAGGCCGCAGTCGAATTGGCCGGCGGTGCAACCTTCGCATTTGAACCCACCGCCGGATCGGTGAAGATCGCTATCGACGACGCGTTCATGATGAAGTTGCGCACGTTGACTTGCTCGGTGTAAGTCGCGTTATCTTCGATGACGATACAAGTATATCCTGTCAGCGTTAAGGGCGTGATACTCGCCAGAGCGGCTGTAATCGTCCCGTACGCCTGACCCGAGCCGACAAGTTTATTGACCGCGCAGAGGTTATAAGGCGCTCCCGCCAGCGACGCCTGGGCGGTCAAGCCGTATGAACCCTGGTTAGGCAGACTACCATTGGGGAATGCTTCAACGCCAACACCCTCGGCGGGGTTACCGGCGTCGATCGTGGGTGATTGGACGCCATCGACATTGGAGAGACTTTGAGTAGCTGAATCCCATCGGCCGTAGATGGATTCGGGATGGAAATCCTCAAACCCGGCACGCGTCTCGGCCCAGAGAGGATTGGAGGCAATCGAGTTTGCGTCCTTGGCGAGTGAACCGCTCCACGGATATGCATAGGACTTACCCCAGGTGAGCGTATTGAGGGTGTTCGAACTGAAGAAATCATTGTAATTGCTGACCAACCCCGAGTTGGCGTTGATCCAGACCGTGGCCGAGGACGTGGCGGTCAATGAACTCGAGAAGATGTTGTTGGAGATGCTGGTGATCGTCGAGGCGTTGACTTGCAGCAAATACGCCGTGCCCAGGCCGGTGCCCGTGGAATGAACGTCATTAAACTTAAAGGTGGTTTGGACCGTGCCCGACGACAGCATCACGTTGATGACACTTCCGGCCGTGATCTGACCTGGGTTCGAGATGCGGTTATGGTCGATATTGAACCCGGACACGCTTTGCGTGTAGAGGCCGACGGTTTTAAACCCGGTCATCGCCGTGCGCGACGTGTAGAAAATCGAGTTGTTTTGGATGGTCGCCCCGGATTGTAGGCCGTTGAAATACAGGCCGTAGGTGTCATTTTTATTGGTGACGGTGGGGTTAATGGTGTTGGATGTTATGAAAACCTGCGTATTCGCTGATTGTGTGCCGATATAGATGCCGTACTTGCCGCCGAACATTGTGTTCGTCGATAAAATGATTAACCCTCTGCTATTATTCTCAAGGTACACACCCGTGCCACCAGACTGTACGCTCAGAACTGAGCTTGACACCGTCAAATTCACTCCGCCCTGATTCATCTGCACCCCGTGTCCAAAAGTGTTCGTCGCCACCAACACACTGCCACTGATCACGATTCCAGTCGACGCTTGAACATAAACCCCGGTCGAGCCCTGAATGTAGTTGCCCGTGATAGTGCCGGAGGAGGACCGCCATATTTCGATGCCGCGGCCGCTTGAGATGATGGTGCTGCCGCTGATGATCCAATTGTTAGAAGCAATCCAGAGGGCATTGGAATTCGTAATGCCGGATTTGATGATGTAATTTTGAGAAAGGAGGAAAAAGTTACCACTATAATAGAGAGAATACCCATTGCCAAAAGTGCTAATCGTGCTCTGGCGAATCGTATTGTAGGCCCCCGTTCCTTCAAGACCATACCCTCCATTTCCGCCGCCATCCCAGATATAGGAGTTACTTATGCTAGTGCTGGAGCCAAACAGCCGCGCCGCATAAACGCTAGTGGTGTTATCATTAATTGAAATGGTGCTAAAACTGATCACATTGCTATTGGCGTTCGCATCGATGTAAAGGGCTGTACTCGGATTACCGAAGTACTCTTGATTCGTGATAATGCTTCTCGTAATAACGTTTGATGATGCCCCCACCATAATACATGTATAGTTACCTCCTCCGGTGATGGTACTCAAGCTGATCGTGTTGTTATTGGCATTGGTCTCCAGATCGACCACAACGCCCGCGGCTCCGGTTAGGTTACTTTGGGAAATTGTATTGGACGAAGCCCCAATGATGTAGAACCCACGCCCGGCGTAAAAATCACCACCGGTCGTTATGACGTCCTGACTAAATGTGTTTGTGTTGGAACCCGTGTCAATAAAGACGGCGAATCTGCCTCCGCTGCTCGCCAGGAAAACCGTAAACGTGTTCGAAGATGCATTATTGAGCCACACCCCATAAAGTACTGCCGTTGACGAGCTATTTAACACGTTGGTCATCGTGCTTCCCGGCAACCAGAAGCCGGCCGCGTTTATCGCCGCCACGGTCACGCTGGTGTAACTTACCGTGGTCCAGCTCGATGTCGCAATTCCCGCTCTTGAGATCTTGCCGCCCTCGTCTAACACATTGACGCTGCTGATCTGAACGTATGTCGACGAAACAAATATGCCGTAAGTCATCGCGTTGGTCGGCTTGATATTGATATTAAAAATGTTCACACTGCTATTGGCGATGACGAAGGCTCCCGTTGAATTCGCCAGCGGCGCCACTGTCGCCGGCGAGCCCACCGCTGGGTCGGTGAAGATCGAAAGCGACGAGCCGTTCATCGTGAAGTTCCGCACCGTCACCTGCTCCGCGTATGTCGCGTTGTCCCCGATGACCACGCAGGTATAGCCGTTCAGGGTCGTGGGCAAGGAATTGATCGCGGCCGTGATCGTCGGATAGGTCTGGGCGGAACCGACGCGCTTGGTCAGCGTGCACCCGGAAATGGCTTCTGACTCCGACGCCTGGGCGGTTTGGCCGTAGGAACCGAGGTTGGCGATGCCACCGTTGGGCGCGGGCTCAACGCCGACGCTTTCCATCGGGCCGGCGGAGTCGATCGTGAGCGACGTGACGGCGTCGACATTCGCGAGATTCTGAGTCGCGTCGCTCCAGCGGCCGACCGTCGATTTGGGATGGAAATCCTCGACGCCGTCGCGCGGTTCTGCCCAAAGCGGATTGACCGCAATCGAGTTTGAATCCACGCTGACGTTGAAAGACGAACGCCACGGGAAGGCAAAGGATCTTCCCCAAGTCAAAGTGTTGAGGGCGTTGGAGCTAAAATAATTGTTGTAGTCGCCGATCATACGGGAGTTTGGGTGGATCCAGACCGTCGCCGTTGATGTCGCGGTCAGCGAACTTGAGAAAATGTTGTTGGAGACCGCGCTGATCGTCGATCCGAGAACTTGCAAAAGATAGGCGAGTCCCAGACCCGTGCCCGTGGAGTGCACGTCATTAAATTTAAACGAGGTTTGTCGCGTATCGGAGGAGAACATCACGTTGACGACGCTGCCGCCGGTGATTTGGCCGGGGTTGGAAATTCGGTTATGGTCGATATTGAGACCAGACACGCTTTGGGTGAATAAGCCCACCGTTTTAAACCCGGTCATGGCTCCGGACGTACGATAGTAGATGGAGTTGTTTTGGATGGTCGCGCCGGACTGAAGACCGTTGAAGTACAGACCGTACGTGTCGTTCTTTGTCGTGACGGTCGGCAGTATCGTATTTGACGTGATGAAAAGGGATGTCCCGGCCGTCTGAGTTCCGATGAAGACTCCGTAAAGTCCCGCGGAAATCGTATTCGTCGAAAGATTGATGAGGCCCCGGTTTCCGGTGTTGAGGTACACGCCGACGCCGCCGGTCGGCGTGGTCAACACCGAGCTCGAAACGGTGAGGTTGACCGTGCCGCCTCCCAATTGCAACGCGCTGCCGAATGTGTTCGTCGCCACCAGAACGCTGCCGCCAATCACGGTTCCCGTGGACGCGGTGGTGAATATCGCGGTCGAACCTTGGATGTAACTTCCCAAGACCGTGTTGGAGGAGTTGAGCCGCATGAACAGCGCGGGGAGTGCGGTGGAATTGCTGGTGATCGTGCTATTGATGATGGAGTTATTGTTGGCATAAGCGTCGAGATAAGCGCCGACCGTGCGCGGGCTTTGCGAAAAGCTGGCGTTGATCATGTTCGATGAAGCGCTGACCAAATAGAGGCCGAATTGAATCGAAGAATTGCTGGTGAACGTACTCTGACTCAACGTGTTCAGATTTGAGTTCGTGTCGATATAAACGCCATAGGAGTTTGTGCTGCTGGCCA
>JANPGH010000112.1:0-4454 GCA_031423795.1 Elusimicrobiota bacterium
CTTCCCCTCACGCAGACACAAGACCCAGGGTTGGCACTACATCGTGTTTTTGGCGCGACGCCCGGAATTCTCAGGCGAGGAGAGTGGCGTCACAGGCTGATAATCGCCGGAAAGCGAGGATTGCTGCGGAAGTTGGGCTAAGGCGTCCGTATCATCCCTTGGCGGGATGTCGCGAGCGGACGGCATCGACTGAAGTAGCCGCCGCGAGTGTCAAGCGAGGGTCAAACCCGAGCGGTCCCGACAAGGGATGATACGGACGCCGTCCCTATCACCAGCTTCCCGACGATCCGCCGCCGCCGAAGCTTCCCCCGCCGCCCGAAAATCCCCCGGAGCTTCCTCCCGACGACCAACCGGAGCTGCCGCCCGACCAACTGGAACCGGTATTAATCCGCCAACCCGAACCGGGCCGCCGCATGTCTTCCAGTCGTTTCTTTCCCCATGCGGTACGCGGAAGCAAAAGCCTCGCGAGAGGAAAAAGGACGAGGTGGGCGCCAAGCGTGCCGAATCCAAAACGCAGGCCCCAGATCGCCATCGGAAACGCGCTCCAAAAGGGGATCAAGAAGAAATACAGGAACCAACCGCCGTCGGGTATCGCGACGCCGACGAATTCAAAAAGGCCGAGGATGCCGAAAACGAATATGCTGGCCATGATACGCTCGCCCAATCCCAAGCCCTCGAAATCGTTGCGGGAGCGCCCGCGCCCCCGCGGCTCGTCCAGCGGCGGCGAATATGTGCCGTCTAACGTGCCGATCGCAGCATTAACTCCGTCCTCGATGCCGCCGGCGAAGTCGCCGGCGCGGAAGCGCGGGACCATGCGGTCGCGGATGATGCGTCCCGCGGCGGCGTCGGGCAGTGCGCCTTCCAGGCCGTAACCGACCTCGATGCGCATTTTCCGGTCGTCGCGCGCGACGAAGACTAAAATCCCGTCGTTCTGGTCCTTGCGTCCGAGCTTCCAGGTGCGCGCGACCTTGAGAGTGAAGTCCTCCAGGACCTCGCCTTCCAGCGACGGCAGCGTCAGGACGACGATTTGATGCCCGGTCTTGGACTCGAAGTCTTGGAGCGTGCGCTCCAGGGATTGTGCGCGCTCCGTGTCGATGAGATGGGCATCGTCGATGATACGCCCCGAAAGAAAGGGAACCTCGAGCGCAAGACCGGGACGCGCGACGGCAAGCAGAGCGGCGACGAGCGCGAGCTTCACGGAGTGTCTCCGACGACGGGATCGTTGCTGAGGCCGCCGTCGTTGGCGCCGGTAAATCCTGCCGCGCGCAAGGCCTGCGACGTTTTCTCGATGGCGGCGACCAGACCGTCGGCAATGCGGCCGCTTGCTGCGGCGGCCGCCATCGCGTTGATGGCCGGCTTCCAGGCGTTCGGATCCATTTTCGAGCACACCGACTCATCGGCCAAAATCACCACCCGGCGTTCGAGCAGGCTTGCGAAAATGAGCACGCCGTCGCGGGCTTTCGTGCCGGCGATGCCGCGGTCGTAGAAAACTTCCTTAGCGCGCCGCTGTGTTGCGTCTTCCATTCGATGAGCACCGATTAAAAACCGCTTGACCGGTCCGACCCATCTACCGAGCAGCGCCCCGCCTATCCCCGCGATGGGCACGATCAACATCAATGTCGACAAGGGCAGCCACACCGGCGAGCGCAGATCGATCAGCAGCAACGTTCCGCAAGCCAGTCCCACCGCCCCCGCAGCCCCCGCCCAGACTGTTTCGGGATAGGGGCTGCTTTGGGCGAACACGCAAGGCACGATTTCGGCGGCCAGGCCCTTTTCGGCTTCGGTGACCGCGGCGCGCACGCGTTCCCGTTCCTCAGAAGTTAGCATCGCACTAATGATGGATCATCCGGCGCACGACGTCAATAATCGGAAGGAAGGCGCCGGACGTCTTCGCAGATAGAATATTCCCGCATCCGCCGGTCCGAGCAGGCCGATTCGATGACGTGGGAATGAACTTGGCCGGTTATAGTCTCGAAGTAGAACGTGTACAGGGTATTCAGGTTGGCTGGATCGTAGAACGGAATTTTCGGTAGGTATGCTGGGACTAGCTCCCGCATCCCGTCCTTTGGATAGCGCCCATGGTCGAGTCGATAGGCGGCGAGCGCCGCCATCGTCGCCGCTTCGGCGACGCGAAAGTCGGAATAGGCGCTTTTGAGGTAGAACTGACTTACTTGCGGGACGGAGTAGGTAAGGCCGAGGTTATATAAATAACGCCCGCCGATATCCGGCCTAAGGCTGAAAGGCAAGGGCTGAAAGCGGCGAGGGTCTCAGGACAGGAACGAGGAAGCGTTTCCCGCTAGGTTTCGGCGGTGGAACTCGAGATATTGAGCGCGGTATCGGTTGGGCTGCAGCACGTAACGGTTGCGGGCGATACTGACGCGAATGAATATACCGATCCTTTCGAAGATGCGGTGGCGAAGGGACTTGTAAGTCCTGCGCTCCTTGTCGTCGGCTAGTTTCTCGATGAAATCGACGCAGGACAGGTAATCGTTCCGGATCAGGGGCTTCACGGCGTCATCCGAACTGCGCAAGTCTGAGAGTCGTCGCGCGACTCGAAGCAGCTGCGCGCGATCAAGTTTGCCGCTATCGACGAGGCCTCGTATGCGGTGGACACCGATGCTACGAACGGGCACCCCGGCAAAGAGGCCGCCGTAAACGCTCGACGAGAGCAGCATTTGGCCGGCGTCGACGATTTTTAAGGATTCGTCCAAAGCTTCCGAAACCCGGTTTTTCTGCAGTAGCAAGGCGGAGCGCAGCGAGGCGAGTTTGGCGGTTTTTACGTAGTCCCACCATGCGGCCCATCGCGGGTTTGGCGGCAGATAACCCTTCCGTTGCGAGGACTCGTCGAAAAGACGCAAAAGCTCCGCGTTGCGCCGGATCAGGGGTTCGACGGAACCAAGTTCGGGAGCGTCTTTACTTTCGCGGTCGTCGATGAGTTGGCGTTCCTCGTTGGTCAAGGATTTCGCGAGCGGGAACATTTTCAGGTAGTCGAAGTAGGCGTTGTCCGCATCGGCGAGGGCGGGGGGAGGAACGGGGCGCATGTCGGAATCGTCTGGTGCCGGGGCGTCGCAAGATATGAGATGAAGGAAAAAGATGGCGAAAACGACGGAAGCGACGACAGCCGCGGCGCGCTTCAACAAGGTGCGGGGTCGTTTTCTCATAGGACCAGCTTAGCCCCCGAATCACTCCTGTCCGGTTAAAGTTGGAGGCATAGCTGTGGGTCTTGACGTTTGAGGCGCGCCAGCCTGGAGTCGTTGAGACTGAGCAGATCAAAAAGCGACGCGCGTTCAAGCAGGGTTTCCCGAACAATGCGGTGCAGGTAGAACAGCGACTGGGTGTAGTGCGCTTGGTATTTCACGTAAGCCAGTAGCAGGTAGTAACACATCGCGACCCAGATCTGGGTCATGACGGCGTTCTTTGAGGTTCCCAGGAACGTCTTGATCTTGAGGTTCTGCTTGATCCACTTGAAGAAAATCTCAATCTGCCAACGGGCTTTGTAGATCTGGGTGATAGTGGCCGCGGCGAGCGTGAAGTTGTTGGTCTGGAACTCGATGTAGCGATCTGACTCGGCGTCGTAGAAGGCGATATGGCGAAGCTTGCCCGGGTAATCTTGGCGGGTGTAGAAACCGCCCATCTCGATGACGTCGTCAAAAATAACGCCAGGTTTTTTCGGCGTTTCATGCTGTCCGATAAAGCGTGCGACCATGTTGTCCTTGACGCGGCAAACGAAGAAGGCGCCCACGTCGGAGATCCGACGGAACCAGGCGTAGTCGATGTAGCCCTTGTCGAAGCAGTAGATGCTGTCCGGGACAAGAAGAATGTCCGATTTTGCCACGGAAAGTTCGTGCTTCTTGCCGTCCGTGACGGTCAGGAAGACGGGCAGTTCGCCCGAATGATCGAGCTGGTAGTGAAGCTTGAGCGCACCTTTGCGGGCGCGGAACTTGGCCCAGGGAAAAGTTGCCAGACAGAGGTCGATGACGGTGGCGTCCGGGCTGTAGAGCGGGTTCTTGAATCGGAAGCGGTGCTTCGGCGTCAGGTCGCGACAGCGGCCGAGCAACGTGTAAAAAAGTCGTTCATAGATGCGGCAGTCTCACTTGGTGTTGGCATCGGAAAGCGTGGACTTGGCAACTTTGGACGGCAGGCCGAGGTGATAGAGGCGACTTCCCTGAGCGAGGAGGCCGTTTTCGATGTCGCGCAGGCTTTGCTTGCCGCCGGCTTGCGCGTAGAGCAGTGTGGTGAGTTGGCTGCGAGTCGAGAAGGTCTTGACGTATCGGTCGCCGTCAAGGTCGGCGACGAATTTATCGAATTGATGTCCCGGTAGCAGGGAAACGAGCTGATGCAGGATCGTGTTATAATGAGCCAAGGGGAATCCTCCGTCGTCGAATGGCGTCTAAGTAACTTCATTCTACAACTGGCGAAGGATTCCCTGTCGTCTTTCCCCGGACAGAAGTGAC
>JANPGH010000113.1:0-34230 GCA_031423795.1 Elusimicrobiota bacterium
CTTCCCCTCACGCAGACACAAGACCCAGGGTTGGCACTACATCGTGTTTTTGGCGCGACGCCCGGAATTCTCAGGCGAGGAGAGTGGCGTCACAGGCTGATAATCGCCGGAAAGCGAGGATTGCTGCGGAAGTTGGGCTAAAAGACAATCCTCTCAAGCCCGTGGCCAAGCACATCGGCTGGGGCGCGGCGACGGGTGCGGCAATCGGTGCGGTAGTCGGGGCGATCACCGGGAATTTCACCAGCGCAATTGAGTCGGGAGCCGCCGCGGGCGGCGCGGGCGGGGCGATCAGTGGAGCGGCGGAAGCCTCGAGCCCCGACGCAGTCGTGCGCGCCTACACCGACCGCTGCCTGGCCAAACGCGGCTATGAAGTCCTCGGCTGGCGCTGACGTGTTTTAAACGCGAAAAGGCCAACGGCGCGTAAGCGGATCGAGGCTAAGGCTAGCGCAAAAGTCGGTGACCACCGCGTCCTCGGTCTTGCGCCACGCGTTTTCGTCGGCGTTCGCGCCGACTTCCAAGGAGCCTCCAGCGATCATCCCATGACCACCGCCGCGATTGCCTCCGCCGAGCATACGCTTGAGAAGCCGTCCGGCTCCAGCCCCGGGATCGTTCGATCGCAGCGACACATGCAAGCGCCCGCCGTAGCGCGCGGTCACGATCGACCACTGCATCCGTTCGAGGGTCAACAAGAAATCGGCCGTCTGTGCGACGCTGTCGGGCGTTTGTACGGACCCAAGATGGACGCCGATCACGCGGGCGACGACGAACGCGTCGCGCACGCCGCGAGCCAGGGTCCCAAAAAACTCTTCCGAACGCTGCGGATTTGAGATGCGCCAGAGAGTTTTCATATGAGCCTTCGGCCAGAAATGCTGGTAGGCGTCCATATCCCGCGGCGAAGCCTCGCGGCCCAGGTTCTGAGTTTCCGAGCCGATGCCGTAAACGATCGCCGTCGCCAGGCGACCGGGGACGCGAACACCGGCGGCGACGAGTGCTTCGACGAGTATCGTCGTGGTAGCACCCACGGCCTCGTCGATCAGCGCGAGATCGGACTGGGTATCGGGATGCCTTGGATGATGGTCGATGATCAGGTCAGGTATGCGGCGTGGCGGGCAGCGGTTGTTCTTAAAGGGAGGCTGAGTGTCGACCAAGGCCAAATGCGGGACGCCCGCGAGTTCTCCCTTGCGCAACGGGCGAGCGGGCACCAGAAGCCGCTCCGCCATCATCCGATTTTCTGCCCGTCCGATCATCCCGCCGTAAACGATGCGGCAACGAATTTTGCCGACGTGCTGGGCGAGATGGGCCAAAGCCCAGGCGCTGGCCAGCGAGTCCGGATCGGGATGATCGTGCGTGAGGATGGTCAGCGGCGACATCCCGCGCCCGATCTCTCGCAGCGCCTTCACCAAGCGGCGCGCGTGGAAGCCCTGCTTCACCGTGAAACTCCCGGCCCCGCGAAGAACACCCACAATAAAACCGAGACTACGAGGGCGGTGAGCTTCTCGCGCCAATTCTCCGAGAAAAAGCGCACCAGCGCGTTGCTCGACTGGTTGGGCATCAGGCGGTTCAAGAATACCTCGATTGCATCCTGCAGATCTTCCAAGTCACTGACGACCTTGAGTTCCCCACGGTAAGCGATCGAGACGGTCGCATGCTCCTCGCTGAGCGCCAAGCACAGCGCATCGGTGCGCTCGGAAAGCCCGAGTGCCGCGGAATGGCGCGTGCCCAGATTGGTGATTTTGCTGAAGTCCTTCGACAGTGGCAATTGGACGCCAAATCGCGAGACGCGTCCCTCTTCGATGATGAACGCGCCGTCATGGCCCAGCGAATGCGAGTCGAAAATCGACTTGATCAGCGCCTCGGATAGGTCGCCGTTGAGGTCCCAGCCACCGGATACGTGGCGGTCGAGCGGATCAAGCCCGCGCAGCACGACCAGCGCGCCGATATGGTCGCGCGCTAGGTCGCCGAGCGAGCGCACCAAAATCTCGACTTGCCGGTGTGTCGGCACGGCCTTGAGCACGCCGCCAGTCAAGCTCCACACCGCGATCCGTTCGAACACCGAGCGGATCTCTTCTTGGAAAATGATGATCACCGCGACGATGAACACGGCAAAAAAACCCTGGAACAGCCGGACCGTCATATACATGCCGGCTAAAAACGCGATCGTGTACACGACTGCCAAAAGCAAAAGTCCCAATGCGACGAATGCCGCCCGCGTGCGCTTGAACCAAAGCAGCAAGCCGTAGACGAGTGCCCCAACGAGTGCCATGTCGAGGATGTCGGGAACGGCGATAGGCCTTGATCCGATGTGCATCGCGGCCTAGTATAGCGGAAGATGTCTTTCCTGGCCAGGTGCCAGGACTGTCGTCATCAAAACTGCGACGGCTTCTTTTTTTTGTCGCCCAAAAGCTCCGCCATGTTCCAGATCATATCCTTGCGGTTGAAGGCCGAGATCTCGACGTCCGGCGCGTCCATGTGGATCGCGTCGACCGGGCAGGCCTCGACGCAGTAGCCGCAGTAGATGCACATGCCAAGATCAATGTCGAAGGTCTTCGCGCGCTTCTCGACACGCACATCCGGGGCGTCCTCGGCGGTAATGCGGATGCATTTGGCCGGGCAGATGGTCTCGCACAGTAGGCACGCGGTGCAGCGCGGGGCGCCGTCGTCCCGCTTCAGCAGGCGATGGCGCATGCGCGCCCGTTTACCCAGGACGGCGGGATCTTCCGGGTACTGGATGGTCACCGCGCCGGGAATCACGTTCTTAAAACCCAGCGCGATCATTGTATGACGCGCCATATTGACGAAGAAATGCCGGAACGTGACGCCCAGGCCCTTCCAGACCTCGATCAGGTAAATCTGCGTCTCGAACGTTCGCTTCGGACGCATGACGGTGCGGATGATTATGGCCATAGGTAGACCGCCCACGCGGTGACAAGGAAGTTCAACAACGACAACGGCAACAGGTTTTTCCAGCCCAAATCAAGAAGTTGGTCGAAACGGAAGCGCGGCAATGTCCAGCGCACCTGCATAAGCAGAAATAGCAGCGCCAGCACCTTGACCCCGAAGCTGGCCAGCATCAGTGCCCCGCCGAGCAGGCCCATCGCCGGCAAATTCAGGCCCGGAAGCGCCCAGCCACCGAGGAATAAGGTCGTGATCAAACCGCAAATGACAATCGACTCAAAGAAATCGGTCATCAGGAACATGCCGAACTTCATGCCCGAGTATTCCACGTGATAGCCGACGATTTCCGACTCGCCTTCCGGAAGATCGAACGGCGTGCGCTTCGTAATCGCTGCTCCCGCGGTCAAAAATAGGATGAAGGCCAGCGGCTGACAGACGATGCCCCATACATGGTCGACCTGCCAGACCACGGCCTGCTGAAGGTCCAGCGTCCCGTACAAGAACAGGACTCCGGCTAGCGACGAGGCGAGCGCAACCTCGTAAGCGATCATTTGCGCTGCACCCCGAAGCCCGCCGAGTACGCCGTAATTGGACCCGGAGGCAAATCCCGCCATCACGATGCCATGCACGCCGAAGGCCAGTACCGCCAGAACCAAGGGCACGCCGACCGGTGAGGCGATCGGCTGAAGATCCCAGGTGCGGCCGAATGCTTCCACAGCGCCCCCGAAAGGCAGTGCCGCCAGGCAAAACATCCCGCATCCTAAGGAAACCATGGGCGCTAGCCCATGGAGGGGCTTGTGCACGCCCTTGGCTTGGAAATCCTCCTTGGTCAACATTTTGATCGCATCGGCGATCGGATGGAAAAGTCCGAGAATGGTGATGCCGAAAATGTCGGCGCGGTTGGCGCCTATCCTATCCTGCATGATCGCGCTTTGCTTGCGCTCGACCCACCCGAGCAGGCCCGCGATGTTCAGGCCGAAACCGAGTATGGCCGCGAGCACCTTGACGACAGTCCAGATCAGGTCGACTCGGTTCACGCGGGAACCCCTTTGAGCGCTGCTGCGACCAGGTGAAATATCTCATGGTCGGGGCGAGCCTCGCCGATCGGGTCAAGGGCTTTTTGGTAGGCCGAAATCTTGCCCTCGAAGTTGGTGAATTCGCCGGACTCCTCGACGTAGGCGGTCGCGGGCAGGCGATAGTCGGCCCATTCGGAAACGGTGAATTTGTTGGGTCCTTGGAATACAGAGAACTTGGCCTTGTCCATTAGGCCCCGGGCCCGGTCCTCTCCCCAGATTTTTCCGAGATCCCGTTCCACGACGTATAACGCACGGACTCTGCCCGACTCCAGGTCGTGGGCGAGCTCGTCGAACGATCCGCTCTTGAGCCCCAGGTTTTCCGCGGCCTTAAGATTGGGGACTTTCTCGCGCTTGCGCAAAATAGCGTCTTCGCCGCCCACCTGATCGGGCTCCGGCGTGAAATAGAACTTTGCGCCCGCGAATAATACCTTGGCCGCGGCCCAATCCGCGTTAGACAGCATGCCGGAGGCGACAAAAGCGACGTCGCCTTCGCCGAGAGCTGCGGCGATCTCAGCGGCGGCCGTTTCCCAGGAAACGTCCTGCTTCGCAGGCTTCAGTCTTAAAACGCGGCCGAGACGGTCTTTGTCCAGGGAACCGAACCCATACCGTCCCTCGTCGCACATCCAGTAACCGTTGACGTCGGGGTTATATCGAGGCTTAAGTCGCGCGACGCGTTTGCCGTCGTTGTGCCACGGCCGCTTCGTATTCGTGTGCACCGAGATTGAACAGCCGCGCGCGCAGCCGGGGCAGACGGAATCCGTCTGATCCAGGTACCAGACGCGGACCTTATAGCGGAAATCGCGGTCGGTGAGCGCGCCTACAGGGCAAATGTCGACGACGTTGCCCGAATAAGCGTTGTCGAGCACCTTGCCAGGGGTGAGCTCGATGCGCTCGGAGTGGCCGCGGTGGAAAATGCCCAGTTCATGGGTTTTCGTCACGTCGTCTACGAAACGGGTGCAGCGCGTGCACAAGATGCAGCGCTCCTGGTCGAGCATCACGTGGGGACCGGCCACGATGCGCTTGTCTTTATGCTGCTTATCCTCGCGCACCGAGCTTTGGTACTGGCCGATCTTCATGTAATAGTCTTGGAGTCCGCACTCGCCCGATTGGTCGCAGACGGGACAGTCGAGCGGATGGTTGACTAAGTGCAATTCAAGCGCCGACGACTGGGCGCGCTTGGCGAGCTCAGAATCCGATTTCACGTCCATGCCCTCGCGCACTCCGGTGCGGCAGGCCACTAGCGGCTTTGGTGCGCCCGCGACCTCGACGATGCACATCCGGCAATTGCCGGGATTTCCCAGCGCCGGATGGTAGCAGTAATGAGGGATCTCGACGCCCTCATCCTTGGCCGCGTCGATCACCAGCCGCCCTTCCTCGGCCTCGACCTCGCAGCCGTTGAGCTTGAACTTGACGAGCTTAGCCATTCGAGGGCACCCGCTTTTTGAAATCGTCCGGAAATTTGGACATATAAGCGCGCGTGACCACCCCAACGGTGTCTCCGAGCGCGCAGATCACCTTGCCGGTGATGTTCTCCCCGACCCGGGTTAGGTTCGCCAAATCCTCGGCCGTGCCCTTTTCGTCAAGCATGCGCTCGAGGATCTCCTCGTTCCAATATGAGCCTTCGCGGCAGGGCGTGCATTGGCCGCAGGATTCATGCGTCAGGAAGCGCTGGATGTTGTGCGCCACGGCCACGGTGTCGACCGTCTCGTCGAGGACGATCATGCCTCCTGCGCCAAGGAATGTCCCCGCCGCGCGGATCGCGTCGAAATCTAATTTCAGGTCCAGATCCTTTTCGAGAAGCGGCGGCATCGAGGTGCCGCCGGGGATCACGCACTTAAGCTTCTTGCCCCCGCGCACGCCCCCAGCCAAAGCAAGGACATCTCGCAGCGCCGTTCCCATCGGCACTTCATAGACCCCGGGTTTTTCGACATGACCGGATATCGAGAAAACCACAGTGCCGCCGTTCTTGGCAGAGCCAATTTTCGCGAAGGCTTCGCCGCCCTCGCGCACAATGAACGGCAGCATCGACAGGGTTTCGACGTTATTAACCACGGTCGGCTTGCCCATCAGCCCCGCGACGGTCGGAAACGGCGGCGGCTGTCGCGGCCAGGCCTTTTTGCCTTCCATTGTTTCAAGGAGTGCGGTGTCGAGGCCCGAGATGTAGGCGCCGGCTCCGCGCATCAACTTGATCGACGCGTGCTTGGTGTAACCCGCGGCGTCGGCTTCGGCGAGGGCCTGCTCGAGGATGTCGTACTGATTTTGGTATTCGCCACGAACGAATAGAAAGGTTTCCTTGGCGCCGATCGCGTGGGCCGCGATGAGCAGGCCTTCGATCAGCTGATGCGGCGCGCGCGCCATGAGCACGCGGTCCTTGAAGCAGCCGGGCTCCGACTCGTCGGCGTTGACGACAACATAGCGCGGCCCCGGAATCTTGTCCTCTCCGGGCAAGGTTTTCCATTTCGCGGCGGTCGGGAATCCCGCTCCGCCCAGGCCGCGCAGGTTTGATTTCTCGACCTCGGCGACGACGGCCGCGCGGTCCATCGTCAGTGCCTTGGCCAGACCTTGATATCCGCCCAAACGGCGGTAGGTCTCCAACTCGTGGAGCTTCGGTTCGTCGAAATGCTTCGTCACGATCTTCGTCACTTCAGCTCCTTGAGCGCGGCGATTTTATCGTTCGTCGCCTGGCCTTGTAGCCGCTCGTTGACAAGAAGCGCGGGGCCTTGCTCGCAGGCGCCCAGACATTCCATCGGTTCCCAAGAAAATTTTCCGTCGGAAGTTGTTTCGAAGGGCTTGGTTCCAAAGGTCTCTTCCAAGCACTTCTCCATCTTATCGGAACCGGCCATCCAGCACGACAAGCCGTGGCAAAGGCCGACGCGGTGCCGGCCGGTCGGCTTCGTCGTGAAGGTCGGGAAAAAAGTGGCGACGCTCCAAACTCGGTTGAACGGCAGCTGAAAAATGTCAGCGACTCGCGAGGCAGCCTCCGGCGTCACGCAGCGCTTCCATTCCTGCACCGAACGCAGCGCCTCGACCAGGCCCATGTTCGAGTACGGATATCGCGTGGTCCATCCGACGAGAGTCTTTTCCTGCTCCGGCGTGAACACGCTCATCGATCCAATTCTCCCGCGATCATGTTCACGGAGCCGAAGGTCGGGATCACATCGGCGATCATCGCTCCATCGAGCATTTTGGGGAGGGCCGCCATGATAAATAGGCACGGCGGTCGGCAGCGCACGCGGTACGGCCCGTCATGACCGTCGCTGACGATATGGAAGCCGAGCTCGCCGTTGGCGCCCTCGACCGCCGAATAGGACTCACCAGAAGGGATTTTCACGCCCCACGACCACATGACCAATTCAAAATGGTTCATCAGGCCTTCAATATTGGTGTACGTATTTTCTTTGGCCGGCAAGGTGGCCCAACGGTTCGGCGCGCGCACGGAACCGTGGGTCTCCTTCCCCATGCCTTCCAGCGTCTGGTCCACCTTGGCCGCGTACTTCGAGATGAGTTCGGTGTCGCCATTTTTGCCCATATCCTCGAGCTCGTACGCGTATTTGATCTCAGCCGGCTCCAATGAATGCTTCCCTTGGGGAATTTGCGCCAGAGCCTGCTCGATAATGCGCAGGGACTGTTCGATCTCGGCCATGCGCACGAGGTAGCGGTCGTAGTTGTCGCCGGTAGACCCGACCGGGATCTCGAAATCGAAGCGGTCGTACACCAGGTAAGGATGAGCCCGCCGCACGTCGTACGGGATCCCAGTCGACCGCAGGAACGGACCGGTGATCCCGTAGGCCACCGCATCCTCCTTCGAAATGATTCCCGTCCCCTCGACTCGGTCCATGAAAATTCGGTTCTTGGTCAGCAGCTTGTCGCAGTCCCGCAATACTTCGCGCACTTGGCTCGCCGCGACGGCGAATTTCGCCGAGAAATCGGGCGGCAGATCGCCCTTCACGCCGCCGACACGCGTGAAATTTGTGGTGATGCGCGCTCCGGTCAGGTTGTCGACGATCTGATACAAGTACTCGCGAGCCTTGATCATGTAAAGGAACACCGTGAACGAACCCAGCTCCATTGCCGAGGCGCCAAGACAGGTCAAGTGGTCCGTGATCCGCGAGATCTCGCAGGCGATGACCCGTATGTACTGGCCGCGTTCGGGAACTTCGATCCCCGCAAGTTTCTCGACGGCGGCGACGTAGCCAACGTTGTTGATCAAGGGCGAGACGTAGTTGAGACGGTCGGTCCAGGGCACGACATTGTTCCAGGTCTCGGTCTCCGCATGCTTCTCGAATGCCCGATGAAGATAACCGATCTCCGCCTTTGAGGAGACGATTCTCTCGCCTTCCAACTCCAAGATTAGGTGAACGACGCCGTGCATGGCCGGGTGCTGCGGGCCCATATTCAGCATAAACGTTTTTTGGGTCGTGTCTTTCATTCGCCCGTCACTGTCGGCTTCAAAATATTGAACGAGGGGCTGTCCGCCTTGTCTCCACTCTTGGGACCGATCAACGGCTGGCGCTTGCCGATCGGATAGTCCTTGCGCAGCGGATGTCCGACGAATTCCTCGTACATCAACAACCGCTCAATCGCGGGCCGATCGGCGAATCTCACGCCATACATGTCCCAGACCTCGCGCTCAAGCCAGTCCGCGACCGGCCACAAGTCCCGCACCGAGCGCAGAACGGGTTCAGAGCCGACCGCGCAATGCACCTCGACGCGCCCCAAGTCCTTTCCGTCGACCGGATCAAAGCGCATCAGCCGGTAAATCACGTCGAAACGCGGAGATTTCTTCTGGGGCAAATAATCGACGCAGGTCAGGTCGACGAGCATATTAAAACCTTCGCTCTTAAGAGCGAAGAGAGCCTCGTGATTTTGCGCGGCGGGAACATCGCGGCGCTCGCCTTGCTGGAGGTTCATCGCATCCTCCCGCCGGTCTTTTGGATTTTATCCTGGAGCAAGGTCAACCCTTGAATCACGGTTTCCGGCCGCGGCGGACAACCGGGAATGTAAAGATCCACGGGTATGATCGTGTCGATGCCTTGGACTGTCGAGTAGTTGTTGTAAAACCCGCCGGTGCAGGTGCAAACGCCGAAGGCGACCACCCATTTCGGCGCGGGCATTTGATCGTAAATGCGACGCAGTACCGGGGCCATTTTGTGCGAGATTGTGCCGACCACAAGCAGGCAGTCGGCCTGTCGCGGGGAAAATCGGGGAAATCCCGCGCCGAAACGATCCATATCGTAGTGGCTGGCAGCCGTCGCCATGTATTCCATTCCGCAGCAGGCGGTCACAAACGGATATTGGAAAATCGAGTATTTCCTCGCCCAGCCGAGGGCTGCGTCGAGCTGGGTCGTCAAGGTTCCGCCGGGGGCGGCATCTTCTAGCGGCATTCGAGAGCTCCCTTACGCCAAAAATAGGCGAGCATGAAGAGGACGATCAGCGTAAATGCGGTCATCGCGATCATCGCAGTCAGGTCCAACCGGGGCCGGTTCAGGGCCCACGGCAACAGAAAGGCCAAGTCGACGTCGAACACGACAAATAAAACGGCGAAGCGATGGTACAGAACCGTCATGCGCTCGTGCGCCGATGACAACGGCGGCAGTCCCGCCTCGTAAGGCATGTCAGCGTCGCCTTGCCGAATCGACTTCGGGCCAAACATTTTGCCCGCGTTAGCAAATAGCCCCGTGATCGCCGCGACCGCGACTAAGTTCACGACCAAGGCGAATAGGGCCGTCGGAGTCATCGCCAAATCCTCCCGGTAAATCCATTGAGAAACAAGGGTGCAGCACCCAGGACGACGGCGCCGATCGCACAAGCAAGCACTGCGATGCGCGCCCAGGAATCACCGGTCCGTGGAGCAGGACCGGAGGGCTCTTCAAAATAAGCGTCACGAACCAAGCCCAAATAATAGCCGAGGGAAATCAGAGCGGAAACGGCGGCAAGAATCGCTGGTATTGCGGCTTGCGCGCGCAACGCCTGCCAAAGAATGAGAAGTTTCGCGACGAATCCCCCCGTCGGCGGAATCCCCGCCAAGGCCGCGAGCAGAACCGCAAAAGCCGCGGCAAGCCCCGGCTGCCGGACCGCATATCCGCGTAGATCGGCGCGAGTTTCCACTCCCGAGGCCCGAAGAAATATGAACGCCCCGTTGCTGAGCAATGCGTACACGCCCAAATAGAAAAGCAAGGACGAGGCCGCCGCCGGGTCACGCCCCAGCGCCTGCCAAGCTCCCACGCCCAAAACCAAAAGGCCCGCGTGAGCCAACGATGAATAGGCCAAAAGCCTTTGCAGCCGTTGTTGTCGCAACGCTAATAGCGATCCGATCAGCGCCGTGATGGCCCCGATCCACGGCAACGCCACGGCGAACACCGGCATTGGTGCAAGCGCGGTCACACGCATTAGGAACAACACCGCAGCCGATTTCATCGCCGTGGACAGAAATCCCGCAACTTCGGGAGAGGCCGCTTCATAAACGTCGGGCAACCACCAATGCAGCGGGACGGCACCGATTTTGAATAAGGCTGCCACCGCCATCAGGGCAAGTCCCGCTTGCCCTTGAAAACCGAGCGGTTGATCAGTGAACGTCAAGCTTCGGGAGTGAGCGTAATACAACGCCAACCCGAGCAGGAAAAAGGCCCCTGCCAAGGCGCCGGCGAAAAAATACTTGACCGCCGCTTCCAAACGACGTTCTCCGGAGCCGGTGCCGGCGCGGGCAACGAGCAAATACGCCGGCAACGACATGAACTCGAGGCTCAAGAACATCATCAAGAGATTTCCCGAAACGGCAAGTAGGCTCATTCCGAGCAATGACCCCAAAAAGAGTGCGGCCTCCACGTCGTCGCCCGGTAGCAGCGCGGCGAGCGGCAGCGCGGCAGCTACGATCACCAACTGCCAGCAAAGGCCTTTCACGTCGGCGACAATTAGGAGTCCGGTGGCGGAAGGAAGAAGCTGCCGCATCAGGAGTAGGGCGATCACGGGAACGGCCAGAGTGAGCACTCGGACGACCAGGGCCGACGGTCGACGCATCACTCCCAAGCCCAAGGCGGCAAACACGCCGGCAGCCAAAGCGGCCTGGGGAGCCAGAGCGTTCATCTGATCAGCTCCTTCAGCGCCGGCCCGAGCAGGTTGAGCATGGTCGATGGCGCCAAGCCAATCCACAGCATCAACGCGCAGAGAACCCACATAATGCCCTTTTCGCGCATGTTCAAATCGTGGACGCGCGAGCTCACCGATCCCGCTTGTGGCGGCGCCCAAAAAACCGACTGATAGGCGGGCAGCGCATACGCCGCCGCCAGGGTCACACCCAACGCGCCTGCCACCAAGTAAACGGGTAGGTTAAGTAGCGGGATCGACGACCTGGCGATTCCCGAAAGGCACATGAACTCGCCGATAAACCCATTGAGACCCGGCAGGCCGATCGACGCAAAAATCGAGAAACCGAAGAAAAATGTCAGCCACGGGGCGCGCGTGGCCAAGTCGCCGAAATCGGTCAAGCCGCGCCTATGCGTGCGCTCGTAGAGGAAACCGATCAAAAGAAACAGCGCGCCTGTCGTAATCCCATGATTGATCATTTGCAGGGACCCCCCCACTAACCCCTGCGCCGTCGCCGAAGCGATGCCGAGCAGGCAGAACCCCAAATGCGCGATGGAGGAGTAGGCGATCATTCTCTTGAGGTCCGTTTGCGCCATCGCGCACAAGGCGCCGTAAACCGTTCCGAGGGCGGCTATACCGGCAATCCACGGCGCCCAGGTCTCCGCGTAAAAAGGGAAAAGCGGCAGTGCCACCCGCAAGAGCCCGTAAAGCCCCATTTTCAACATCACGCCCGCGAGCATGACCGAACCCGCCGCCGGAGCCTCGGTGTGCGCATCAGGAAGCCAGGTGTGCAGCGGCACCACGGGAATCTTGACCCCAAATCCGAACAGCAGACTCAAGAAAATCCACGGACCCGCGGCTCCCAACGGCGCGCCGTTGAGCGCGGCCATATCCCAAGACCACGTGGCCGTTTGCGCGTGTTTTGCGATCACGAGAGCGATCAGGCCCAAAAGCATGAAAACAGAGCCGGCGAATGTGAATAGGAAAAATTTCATCGCGGCGTGCCGACGATTGTCCGAACCCCAAATTCCAATGATGAAGAACATCGGGATCAGCGTTGCCTCCCAAAACACATAAAAGAGGAAAAGGTCGCGGGCGAGGAAGACGCCGGTCAGTGCCGCGGCCAACGCAAGGAAATTCGCCCAGTACGCGCCGGACACGTCGAGTTCCCACGAGGCCGCCACGCAAATCAAGGTTAGAAATCCGGTCAAGGCGATCAAGGACAGCGAAAGGCCATCAGCGGCGAGGTTATAAGAAATCCCGAAGGCGAGGGGCGAACCAGGAACGGATATCGCCCCGCGAAACACGGCAGCTCCGGCGAGATAGGCATACACAATCGCAAAAACAAGCGCCGTCCATTTGGCGGCGGCGCGTCCAAGCCGATCAATACACAGGCACGCGATGGCGCCGACCAATGGGAAAACCCAAAGCATCGTGAGAGTGTTCACCTTGCCGCTCCCAATACTCCGCCCAACAGGAGGGCCGCCGCCGTCGCCATCCACCACAGATAATCGTTCAGGCGACCAGACGAATAATCCGAGAGCATGCCGGCCGTCAATCGCGCGGCCCCGGCGCTTTCCTCGATGGCTGCGTCCCACCAGCGCTTGTCGAACACTCGGCCCACGAAGCCGGATACCGAAACACAACCGTCGACAAAAGAGGAGACGATAGGCTTCCAGCCAAAATCAGACTCAATAACTGCCTCGAGCATTGGCTGTTCACGACGCCAACGCCAGTCAAAACCCGCATCCGACATGGTCAACCGCCATGCCGCCGCAAAGCCCAGAATGGCCAATAATCCTCCGCGTCCGAAAAAATCCTTCCCTCCCAACTCCGGTATTGCGACGGTTCCCGGCAAATTCAGGACTCCCGCGATTCCGGGAAGGCCTAGCGGTAGCCCGCGCCAGCCGCCCAGCACCATTCGTTCGACGACAGGCGCAAACAATCCGACGGCGGCGGCACCAACGGCCAATACCGCCACCGGCCAGACCAGGATCCACTGCGCCTCGTGCGGATGAGCGTCAAGTCCACGCTGCTCGGGCCTGCGCCCGTGGAACGTCAACAATAGCATCCGGGAAATATAAAAAGCGGAGCCGAAAGCGATCCCAGGGCTTAACCACTTGAGCGCACCGCCATGCTCCCACGCGATGTCAAGAATCGCGTCCTTGCTGAAAAAACCCGCAAAAGGCCAAATGCCCGAAAGCGACAGGGCGGCGACGACGAAACACGCGTAGGTCCAAGGCAGCGCTTTGCGCCACCCCCCCACCTCGTCGACATTGGCGGTCGGCTGATGGATCGCGTGACCGATATTGCCGGCGCACAGGAATAGGACAGCCTTGAAAAATCCATGGACGATCAAGTGAAAGATCGCCAGTGTAATTTGCCCCAATCCTAAGGCCAGCATCATCAAGCCCAAATGGCTGACGGTCGAGTAGGCAAGTATGCGTTTGAGGTCCTTCTTCGTTCCGGCGATGATTGCCGCACCCAAGGCCGTGGCCAGTCCAATGCCGGCGACCACCGGCGGCAGCGACGGTATGGCGGCGATCAGGGGCCAGGAGCGAACGAGAAGGAACACTCCGGCCGTCACCATGGTTGCGGCATGCATCAAAGCCGAGGTAGGCGTCGGCCCCTCCATAGCGTCCGGCAGCCAGAAATACAACGGGAATTGCGCCGATTTAGCGCAGGCGGCCCAAATCAAAAGCGCTCCAATCGCCGGCAATGCCTCGGGAAGATTTCCCTGCTGCTGCATGGCGGCTACCTTCAAATAAATGAGATTGAAGTGGGTCACGCGAAAATTCGCCTGGATATAGAGCAGCGCCAAAAGAAAGCCGAGGTCGCCAACTCGATTCGTCAGAAAAGCCTTCAACGCTGCTTTGCGTGCAGATTCTTTGTGATACCAAAATCCGACGAGCAGATAGGAAGCCACTCCGACGAGTTCCCAAAACAGGTACAGCTGCACATAGTTATTGGCTGTCAACAGTCCGATCATCGCCAGGAAAAAAAGGTGAAAAATCAAGAAGAACCGCGAAAACCCTGCGTCCCCCTTCATATAACCCACCGCATAGACGTGAATGAGCGATCCGACGACGGCCACCATCGCCAGCACCGCCGTCCCGGGCCCGTCTATGCGCAGGCCAAAATCCACAGCCCAGCGGCCCACCTCAGCCCAACGTATGATATTTCGGTCGAAACTGCTGCCGGTAGCCACTCGCATGGCCAAGGCGAGGGCGGACGTGGTCACGATCAGGCACGAAGCTAGGATCGGCCAATGCGTCCACTGGGGTTTCCATGGGCGCAACACGAAAAATCCAATGAGAATCGCGGCGACCGGAGCCACGAAAAGCATCCACACCTCAATGGGAATGGGCACGTGGTTCATCCCCGCAGCCTCGTGAGCGCACCGGCCTCAACCCCTTTGCCCGAACGTAACACGCGTAAAATCAACGACAAGCCGACGACAGCTTCGGCCGCCGCTATGGCGATGAGGATAGCGACGGCGGCCATCCCCTGCGCATCGGAAAAAAGCTCCGCGTGATGGACGAGGGCCACGTTGACTGCGGCCAGCATGAGTTCGACACCGAGAAGCATCGCCAATAGCTGGCGACGAAGCACGGCCATCATGAGGCCGCCGGCGAAGAGAATCCCCGTCGTCGCCCATATGGCGGAGGTCATGCGGCCTCCTTATCGGGAAGGACGGCCAGCGCCGCCAGGAACATCAATAAGGTCACAGCTTCCGTCGCCAATGCATAGGAAGAGAAAAGAACGTGCGCAAAACCTGCCGAGAGAACGGGGCCCATCGGAGGAACACCGACGCCGCCGCTGCCGCCGACCGCCATTGTCGCCGCGATTTCGAAGGCCGCGGTGGACATTCCCAGATAGGCCAACCACTTCGGAAAGGAGAAATCCGCAAAACGCCGGAACCCAGCTTCTGGCTCGCCTCCCGTGGCCATAATGGTGATGACAACGAGCACCATCACGGCACCCGCGTAAACCATCACTTGGAGGAACGCCAGCAGCGGAGCTCCGCGCAAGAGGAAAATGACGCCAGTTTGCAGGAGAACGACGAGCAAGCAGACCGCACTCACGTACAACGAGCGGCTGAAAACCATCACTCCGGCGAAACCGACGGCGACGGAAGCTGCGATAACCACGGCCCAAAGCGTCATTGCGGGGAAATTCTACTTTTTCCGCGCGCCGTCGTCCAACTACAGGGCGAGGGCTCACTGCGTGACGGGACGCTTAAAAATGGGCCGCGCTACGGTAAGTCAACGCCAGGGAGACGACGTGGGCGAAGCTGTTGAAGTTGCCGCTATAGCCTGAACCAAGGGTATTGGGGTCGGGCGCGTTGATCGATCGGCCGTGAAAGAAAATGGCATTGTAAGCGAAGTCTATCGTCATGGACGGGGCGACTTGATAGCCGGCGCCGAACGTCAACGCGTAGCGAGGGAGATCGACGAAAGACGGATCGAATGCGTTTTCCGGAAGGGAGGCAGCTTCATAATACGCCCCGATTCTCCCCTCCCAAGTCGCCGATAATTTACGGTTTACGCCCAGGCCGAAATTGATCGTCTTACGCGGGTTAAATCGGAGAGGATTGGCCGACGGATCGTTGAGTACCGCGAACTGGCTGGCCGTGAGTTGGCCGTAATTGACGCCGAGTTGCCGGCCCGAGTAATAATCATACCAGGACGCGTCGATTTCCACTTGCGTGCCGGCGTCAGGCATCCACGCATAGCCGATTTGCAGGTTCTGCGGCATGAAGAGCGGCGCGGACGCGTTGACCTGGAAATCGGGCCCGCCAAATACGCTCGTCGCCGTTCCAGACAGCCCGGTGATCTGAGTATTGCCCTTCAATCGGATCTTGACCGCGCTATGATAAACTAAACCGATTTGGTGATTTTCGCTCGGTCTAATCGTCGTCCCCAAATGGTATCCCCAGCCGTCCCCCGTACCATACAGGCGGGAATTTGCGTCCGCTCCGGTCGCCAACGCCGCGGCCAGTCCGGCATTCCCGGTCGCCTGCAAAACCAGCCCATAATTCAGTGCTTTCGTATTGATCTTTTTTTCGAGAGAGCCCTCGACGGCGCGAAAATAATCGAGGCCGCCGCCCACGGAAAATATCTCGTTGATTTTATACGCGACCGCCGGAGTGATATCGACAATCCGCAGACGAGCGTCCGTGGCCCGATATCGAATCGGGCTGTCCCCGTCAAAGTGGGTTTCCAAGCCATAGGGCGACACCGCCGCCAAGCCGGCGGCGAGCCGCCCGTCCCATAGTTGCGTCGTCACACCGAAATCGGGAACGACGACGCTGGTTGCGCGCGCTCCGGACACGGCGTTAAAACCTGCCTCCGTATAACTCGCTCCGAGGCCCCCCGGCGAAGCAACTCCGCTCCTGTAAACGGGTCGGGCGTTCACATATGACAGTCCCGCGGTGGCTTGGGTTCCTTTCATCGCCGTCATCGCCGCCGGATTAAGGTAGACGGAAATTGGATCATCATGCACACCGGCAACCCCGGTTCCGCCTTGACCGAGGGACCGAGCGCTGATCAGCTCGCTGCTGTAGCTGGAGGTGCCTAGAGCGCGCGCCGAGCCCGCCAAAATCAACGCGAGCATCGCCGCAGGCAAAATAAACTTTTGCAATAGAGACCGCCCGAGCCTTTGCGTTTGACCCAACGCGAACGCAGGCCGCCAATGACGGTCCCCGTCCGCGACGGACACCGCTCCCAAATAATGATGGGCCTGCCAGAAGGGAATTATTCGCGATGGCCAGCCCTCAACGGGCAAGGCGATTTCGTTCTTGAGAGCCGCCTGCATCTCGGAAAATGACCAGGCGGCTCGCGTGGAGTTGTAAGAATCCTTCTTGGAATAATCCGGGACTTCGCTTTGGAACGCTTCCGAGAAATATCGCGCGCCGGCCTCCGTGCGCGGCGGCATGTGGTCAAAAATCCAAAGACTGGATGACGAGGATTTCAATAGGCCCCCTATTTGGGAGAGGAAACGGTTCAGTGCGCCAGGCGTGGGCAAATGATGCAAGGAAAAGATCGTGGAAATAAGATCGAACTCCCCCGCTGCATGGGTAACGAAATCGGTCATATCGCCGAATTCGAGACGAACGCGCGGGAAAAACCCCAAGTCGGTCTGGAAGCGATTTTCCACCTCGATCATCGTCGGGGTACGATCCACTCCGACGATTTCGAGATCGGGTCGGTTCATGCCCCATTTCTCAGGAAACGGCTGCACGCTCGAGCGTTGTAATCATAAAGCGGCGCAATGACTCCCGCGGGTTCCCCCTGCTGATGGAATTGGACGACGCTGTCGCGGTCGTCCATCACCGCTTCCGTTTCAGGGATCCGTGCCACCTCCGTATACCGAAGCGTTCGCTGACGAGCAGGCCGACCAAGGCGTTAATGCGGAGTGTCATGGTTTAAAAAGTAAGGAGCGAAACGACCGATGAGCAGCCCAGTATTGGCCCAAAGCAACGGTCCCCAGAGCGGTAGGGCGAAGTATCCCGCGCGCGGATAAGACCAAAGACCCAACCGAATTCCCAAAAATTCGACGACGCATCCCATCGCCAAGAAATATCCCGCGTACTGCATGTCACGTTGCGAGCGGAATTGGCTGAGGGCAGCCGCGAAAATAACCGCCGCAGACAAGGTCAAGTATATCTCCGAGGTGAGGAGCGCGAACGCGGTCGAAAACAGGATCGCAAAGGCCGCAAGCTGCATCTTGGAGCCTTGCTGCGCGGGCGCAACTCCGATAAGGCGCACGGCGTTCAATGCGTAAAATCCCCATATGAACATCTCGTGGTAGGGCATCAGCAGGACGTCACGATGTGTGAAGACAAAATTCTGGCGCGCCAGGGCTCCATAGTTCCCCGCCGTCAATACCGTTGAGCAAACGCAGAAAAAAATGATCTCCTTTTTCTGTAGTGGAAGAAACGTCAGCGTCCATACCCCTAAAAGCACAGCGCATTTAAGGAGCCCTTCCGGCATCAGCGCGGCGATCGCCATCGTCACGACGAACTGTCCGATCCATCTCATCGATCGCCCTTCGCGTATCGTCCTGGCGCCAACAGCAAGTCGGGGTCCAGAGCCTTTTTTATTTTATGGATCAAATCGAAAGCGGGTATGGTCAAATCGTCGAAGAGATCCATATGATCGATGTCCAGTCGATACGGGAAAAGCCCCATGTCGGCGGACATGCGCAACAGTTCGTCGTAGCATCGTTTCGCCGCTTCGGCGGCGCCGGGCTGTTCTTTTTGAAAGATGATCGGAACGGTGGAATCCAGGCACCGCGGCGAAAACGCGGTAAGGGTGATCATGGGTTCGATCTCATTCAATAGGCATATTCGCGTCGTTTCTTGCACGTAGTCGCGAGCCACCGGGGCGTCCAGAGGAACTAACGGGGCAAACCAGATCAGCCCGCAATTGTCCCGGTCCGGATTGAAATCTCCGGAAGGAAGGCCCCGGGGATTGCGTAGATATGCCAGCGGTAGCGCCACCGCGCTCGGAGTGCCTTCAAGAATTTCCAACACCCGGCTGGCGTTTGCAAGCAACAGGCGAAGCTTTTTGAGAGGAAGTATTTTCAATGCCCGTTCGGCGAACTCAAGCTTGCGTCTGTCCAAATACACGACCTTCTCAGAAAATCCCCGGCAAATGGATTTAACCAGTCGCAGTCCCCCGCGCGTGAGTTCCTTGGGTCCGTAGAGTGCGCCTACGATCGCCCAATCAGGCAGGTCTCTTTTGCGCGCGAGTTCGATGATTCGTATCTCTTCGAGAACCTTTTCCCGGTCCCACTTGCTTTCGATAATGGACAAAAGGCGCCGCTTGTTCATCATGTTGACGCCGCCGACCAAGCCGCCGAGCTTAAGCTTAATTTCCCGCACCGCGGCGACGCCGCTCTCGAATTCCCCTTCTCGCAAAAAAACGATGAATTGAGTCACATTGTCGGGTTTGGGGGCCAATGCGATCGTCCCTTCAACGACCACGCCCAAACCGCTTTGCGTGAACAAGCCGTCGAGATAGGGGCCGATCTTCCATTTAAAAAGACGATCGACATATTCGCCGCCGAGCTCATGAAGCGCAGAACGATAGATGCCGCCGTCGGGAAGAACGGCTTTCAAAGAAAGAACCGCGGCAAAATGATCTTCGATGGGTGTAATTCCATATCCCCGCTCGATCGCATTTCCCAGGACGCTCGCCGTGGGCCCCGCTCCGGTCGTCGGTACCATGTAGTCGTGGCCGTTTTTACGCAGGTACTCATGAAGATCTTGCTGGGTGACTCCGGGCTCAACTACGACGTAGGACAAATCCGAACTAAACTCGACGATCCTGTTCAGTCGGGCTAGGCTCAGGATCAAGACGCCATTTGCGACCGGGGTCGCCCCACCGTACCCCCAATTCTTCCCCGTGCTCATCGGGTGGTAGCGTAGTTTGTGCTTGCGGCAAACCATCACGATTTTTTGAACTTCGTCTTGAGTCCCCGGGCTGATGATTCCCGCGAGGTCCCGCGGGGAATCAATGGTATTGCGAGTCCAACTTTCCAATACAGCGGCGTCCTGCTTAAAATTATCTTCTCCGACGATTGCGCTCAAATCGGCCGCGGCTTCCCGGGTCAGCATCGCGGCAAACTGCGCTCAATTTCATTTAAAACCCAAAGATTCCCGTTTCCCTCGGCCAGCACTCGCGATTTTTCCATCCAGCGGCGGCTTGCGCCGGTCCGGCCTTGCATTTTCGCCAAAGCTGCTTGAAAAAAAGAATAGTGGGCAAGATTCGTGGGATGGTTCGGCAATTGGCGCACGTCGGAAATGCTTTTCTTAAAATCATCGACCCAAGCAGGGGAACTGATCGCAAGCTCCATGCGCGCATAGCATAGAGCAACCCAAAAGAAGCATGTCTCGAGATGAGTCGCATGCGGTGTCATATGAAGCACCTTAAAACGGTTAAAGAGATCCGTCACCTTTTCCTGTTGTGCCCCCTTCACCCTTTCGACAATCAAAAGTTGCCCGAGGAACTGTGCCAGCCGCCACTTTTCATCATTATCGACCGTCAAGATGGATTGGAAAATCGAACGTGCCTTGGCCAGACGATCGGTCTGTCCCAACATCGCTTCTGGACCGAGACGGTACCACGAAGACGATCCCAGCGACCAATCGTCTTTGTCGCCACCGACGGTGGGGAAATAATTCAATGCGTGTAGGGCTTTTTCCGGATGTCCGCGAGAAAGGTAATTGAGGCTGAGCGTAATCGTCGCCATCCGCAAATCCGATAACTCGAGCTCGTCCCGATATTTTTCCATACAGCTTTCAAATAACGCCGCCGAACGTACCGGCTGTCCTTGATAGTCTTCCGCCAACGCCCGCCAAAGTATGTGTTTTGCGTAATATTTGGGAGTGTCGAGCGCTGCGGCCACATCTGCGCACTTTTCGAGCAAGGCCCGCCCCTTCTTGCGCAATCCCATCAACACAAGCACGGCCGCCCCGCCACCATACCAATTCAATAACGCCGGTGAATTGCCGATCATTTTACACGGAACGCGCGTTTCGATGATTGCGCGCACGAGCACGTGACGTTGCTGTAGATAGTAGGCCGACAGACCGACCTCTTCATATAGTTCCGCGTAAAATTCGGTCCTTACTTTTTGGCTCTGCTTATTAAAATCCGGATGTAACGTTGGAATTGACCCTGCCCGGAAGTACGCAACCAGAGTCGCCGCCCATGAATTGCGTGGCCAGGAAAGCCCCAATTCGGCAAAAGATCTTTTCAGCTCGAGATGGGCGTTTTTCATCCGACCGAGAACTCGGTAAAGGCGACCTAGCTCAAGATAGATGGAAGCACGAACGAATCGATCGCTTACCGTGCGCAACACGCGGCGATGCTCCGCGGCGGCGAGGCGAGACATGCCATGGTTTAACATCGGCTAGATTATGCAAAAAACTAACGCCTGTTAGTCGCGCTGACGGTCCAGGTCGCGGTCGACTCCCGCCGCCTCTTCAAGGACGGCCGGCTCGGACACCTTGAGGCCCCAGAGCACCAAAATGCTCAGCAAAGACGGGGCAACGTAATAGCACAGCCGAAACAGCATGGCGGCAATGAACGCGTCGCCGACGTCGACGCCAAACCCGCTCATTAACGCCGTTATCGAGCCTTCGGCAGCACCCAGTCCTCCGGGGAGAATCGGGATCAAGGTTGCGGCTTGTCCGGTCGTGAACGCCGCGCTCAAGCGGCCCACCGACAAGGACACTCCTACCGCTCGAAAACATAGCCATAAAGACGTCATCGCAAATCCCCAGTCAAGGCAGGTGAAGAGGACCGTGGTGGTCAGTCGCCCGCGTCCAGCTCGGATCCGACCGAGGCCCTGATTCAAATGCATTTCGAACTCGGCGAAGTCTTCGGGCGGAATTTCGCGCGAGGACATTTTGAAGGCGGCCAGATTGGTTAAGCGAAAGAGTCGATGAGTTAGGCGCCCACGAACGGTGCGGTTGAAAAATGCGACGATCAGGATGGCCGCGCCCACCAATAGCAGTAGAAGCCCAAATCCGCTTTCCATGATCGCGAGCTTGGCGCCACTCGCCCGCAGCAATAGCGTCACGAAGCCCTGGGCAAGAATCACCGCCAACACCGCGTACAAGATTGCGGTTGTCACGGCCGATGCCGTCACCGTGGTCGCAATCGGCACGCGCCGCTTATGAAGAAGATGCGCCTTCAGCGCAAATCCCGTCACGCCGCCGGTCGAGACAAGATAATTGGCCGTCGTCGAGACTAGTGCTATGCCCAGAACCGGCGGCCCTCCCAGTTTATGACCGAGAACCGCCAAAGTTTCCGAAAGCGCCAACCCGACACAGGCATGGCTGGCCAGCGCACACGCCAAGGATGCCAACACCCAGCACCAGGAAACCGATTCCCCGGCGCGCAGCACAGTGTCGAACCGAGAATAGACGAACGCACCGAAAATTGCCAGTGCAGCGACCGACGACAGCGACCAAACCCATCCCGAGCGCCACTTCATGGCCGCGCCCCCGTCGCGGTCGCGCTGGAGGTCAAGATTTGCGCGACGATCGCGTCTAAGGTTTTTTTCTGCGCGTCCTCGTCGCCTCTGCCGATCGCGTCGAAAAGCGCCTGGGTCGATTCGGGACGCACGCGCGAGGCCACCCCTTCCAATCCGCCAAAATTATCCAGCGCGTTCCTGGCGACATGCCAGGCGGCGACGCCAGCGGCGGCGCTGCCCAAAACGAACACAGCCGTAAGGCCTGCCACCGCTCCGGTCATCCAGCCGGGTTCGGTCGGAGTGGGGTCTGCCGCCCGCAAATCCTTCGCCAAACGCGCGGCGGCAACGACCCCAAACGGAGCCCAAAACATCGCGACGATCCATCCGACGTACGGAATTCGTCCTGGCAATACCGTGATCAAACCCAACGCTGCGATGCGCGACGCGACCGCGAAAAACCGCGGCGCGGTCCTTCCCCAAGAGACAGCCAACGCCCGCACTCCGTGCGTTTCTTCTGAGATGACGATCATTGGCGCCGCGAATAAATTGACCGAGATGATCAGCCCGGGAATCACAAATAGCACCCAGCCGCCGGCGACGGCGAGAATTGCCAAGGTCAATGCCCAAGCGAACGCGTCGGTCTGGGACCAAGCCCGCGTCATGCAACCCATCGCCGACTCGTCTGTCATCGCCGCGCGCACCAGCGCGGCCTGCGCCCACGTCGACAACCACAAAATCGCGAGGATCGCCACCGCTGCCGCCATTCCCCAAACTGCCCAGGCGGAAAATACGCCAAATAGCGAAACGATCACGGCCAGCACGATCGGAAAGAACCCGCCCAGAAGTGTGCCTGCCCCGCCTGCTCCAAGGACGACAATTAGCACGCCCCAACGCGACCGGAACTCGGTCCAAGAGGCTCTCAACCAATCCGCAAAGGACGGCATGAACTCAGGATAGCATTTGCTAAACTGCTCGGCGTGAAACGGGTTTTGGTGGTCGATGATGACGACGATATGCGCTCGCTTATCGTCACCTTGCTGAGCCACGACTATGACGTGTCTAATGCCGCCGACGGCTTGGCGGGCCTAGAAGCCGCCCAGAAATTGCGCCCGGACCTGGTCGTGCTGGACCTCTTAATGCCGCGCATGCACGGGTTCGAGGTGTGCCAAAAAATTCGCGCCGACAACAACCTGCGGGCTACTAAGGTTTTGATCAGTTCGTCAAAATCCTACCAGCACGACGTGCGCACGGCCGTCGAAGAAACTGGTGCCCACGCCTACATCATCAAGCCTTTTAATATCGCCGACTTCACCAAGCTCGTCGCCAAGTTGTTGGCCGAACCCCCATAATGCAGGCCCGGTTTTGGGGCGTGCGCGGCTCGATTGCCTCTCCGGGGCCGGGCACCGTCCGTTACGGCGGCAACACTCCTTGCGTCGAGATCCGCGCCGCCGACCAGCTGATCATCGTCGACGCGGGAACCGGCATCCGGGAATTAGGAGTTGCGTTAATGAAGGAGGGTGGCGGTCGGCCGCTGGCAGGCTCCCTTTTCATCGGCCATTCCCATTGGGATCATATCCAAGGATTCCCCTTCTTCACTCCGCTGTATGTGCCGACGTCGCGATTCGACGTTTACGGCATGCACGGCACGACCAAGGGCTTCCAAGACGTGATGGCCGACCAGATGCATTCGACGTATTTTCCCGTGCAGCTCAAGGATCTGTGCTCCCAGCCGAAATTCCTCGAACTCACCGCGCCGGTACAAGTCGGCCCGGTCAAGGTCTCGTACCACTATCTTAATCATCCGGGAATCACCGTGGGATTTCGCTTCGAGCACGCCGGTAGAGTCGTTTGCTATATCAGCGACCACGAGCCCTACGGCAAGCTCAATAAGTCGGGCGAATTTGCTGACAAAGAAGACGCCGCTGTCGCGCGGTTCGTTGAAGGCTCCGATTTGCTAATTTGCGAGGCCCAATATACGGCCGACGAGTATAAACTCAAGCGCGGCTGGGGGCATAGCGCATTCGGCGACGTGCTCGATCTCGCCCAAAAAGCCGGCGTGCGCAAGCTCGCTCTTTTTCATCACGACCCCGCGCATGACGACGAGCAAATGGCCCGTCACGAGGCCGACTGCGCTGCCCTTGTCTCCGCTCGCCACGCGACGCTCGAGGTTTTCGCGGCGCGCGAAGGTCAAGTCGTCGCGCTTTGACGCCAAGCGTACGTCAGCCCGACCACAGCGAAAGCCGAAAAGGCCAGTCCGATCCAAAACCAGAACGGGACGTAGGTGAAATTCACTACGCTGGCACCCGCCGGAATTGGAACGGCGCGGAACGCGTAATCTGCGCGTCGGACCGCGGTCGGCACACCGTTGACCTCGGCGCGCCAACCGGGATACCAGCTGTCTAGGAAAAGCAGCCAGCCGGGCCGATCGGACCACGCTTGGATTTTGACCCGGCCTGCGACCTCGGAAACAATGTGCGCGTCTCCGTACGCACCGGCCATGGCGGGAGCGTCGAACCAATCGTCTAACACCATCTCTCGTTTCGGGTCGAAATCGGGCGAGCGAACCGCAACCAGCGCTTGCGTCGGCAGCATGGCGACGGCTTGGGGCACGACCAAGACCCGGCGCCCGGGCTGCGCGGGTCGATAGACGATAAGGTCGCCGCTGAACACGGGCTTCCAACCGTCTCGAATGTTTGGGCGGAATTTCGGTGACGCGGCGAGTGCCGATATTCCCAACAATTGCGGATTAGATGGCGGTTGCGCAGACAACTGGAAAAAATCGAAGTCGCCGGCACGGCCGGTGACCAGCTCCTCATATCGACGCAAGCTCGCGAAATCGCGTCCGCGGGCATCGCGCACGCCCAATGCCATCCCCGTGTCCGGCGCGAGTGCTGCGCCAAGCCCGATCACGCGTCCCTCGCCTTGCGCGTTTGCCAACGCCTCCGTGCCCGGCGTCAGCGGATAAAGCAAGGAAGACGATGCGGTCGGATTGACGCCTAGGCCCACGCGCAGCAAAAATACCGCTGAAATCAACGGTGCCCAGCGCCGTGCCGCCGGAATCATCAAAATTGCGCAAACGGCGCCGGCCTCAATAATGACGGCCGCCGTCTGCCCGTATGAAAATCCGATTTCCGAAGCCGTCAATAAAGCGCCCGCCGAATACACCATCAAGGTCACCGCGATAACGGCCGTAACCACCGCCATCGCGAAGACGGCGCTCAATCGAACCGGCGCGCGACGATCGTTCTCGGCCCCGAAGCCGGATAGAACGGCGACGCCAAAGCAAAACAAGGCCAGCAGCCGCACGGGGTTTGTTGAAGAAAGTCCGGGGAGAAGATTCCACAACCGCGGCAACGGCGGAAGGCCGAACGCCGCGGCCAGACCAAAGCCCGCGAGTCCCGCGTGAAAACGAACGTGCGGCTCACGCCAGCGAGCAGCCAATGCCCACGCGGCCAAACCCAGGGCCGGCAAACCGATCCATCCTGCCCGTTCCAAGAAATTCGCCTGCGGTCCCAGCCCGAAGATCGCTTGCAAGACCTCGGCGCCATGCGCGGGCGACCCCGCCGAAAGCGGCATAACGAGCTGAAGCACGGCCATGACCGGAAGATGTGTCGACCACCGGTTGAGGTGCGCCGCGGAGGCGCCCGTCGAACTCCATGAAATGTATTCAAGAGTGAGGAGCAGCGACGGGGCCGCCAGCGCCAATGCCGCGATCGCCGCCAGCCCCGCGGCCGACAGGCGCGAACCGCGTTGGGCGGCCGGAAGAAGGAAAGCGCGAAAGGCCATGTACGCGGTCGCGGCGACAAGAACGTGGATCGCGGTCGGTGGGTGTCCCGAGACGAGGACCATCGCGATCCCGAGAGACACCACGACCCAGGAGCGAGGCGTGGCGAGGTCGAACGCGCGACTTACCCCCCAAAAGAGGACGGGGAGCATGCAGATCGCGTTGGTGTGCGGGTGGCCGAGCCAGGCGATCATGAAGCCGCAAAGCGCAAAGACGACACCCGCCTGGACCGCGCCTCGCCGTCCTGCCCCAAGTCGTAAAAGGTAGAGCGCGGTGAAATAACCCGCGACAAAGATTTTGATGAAAGCCGCCGCGACGCTCCATAGGACAGGCGATAGAACGAGCAACAGATAAGTCAGTGGAAAAAAAGATGCGGTTTGGGGATTCGCGGCGAAAGGCACCCCGCATGCAATCAATGGATTCCAAAACGGGAAACGTCCAGCCAGCATTTCCGAACGCCAAAAGAGACGCCAGGGCCAGAATTCCAAGAGCTGGTCGATCAGCAGGCCATTGCCCGCCGTGATCGGTAATCTTAAGCTCCAGGGCGGAACTCTCCAAAGGGAGCCGACGGGGAGCAGACCCTCGCCGCGAATCAGCGCGGGAGAAACCAGGACCAGCGCCGCCGCCCCGATGGCCGCGGCGATGAAAACCAAATCGGGAATACGCCGGTGTGGAGCCATGACCAGCAAAATAGGATAAATCCCGGCCCCAGGGAAAGCGCGACTTTTCAAATAAATTAAAAGCTTATCCGTGGACTTGACAAAAACCGATTCCCGCGACAATACTCAGGTTGATCCGTGCGACGCCTGACCTTCCTGTCTTTTGCGACCTTATTGTCCGTCTGCGCTTCGGCGCAGACGGTGCGCCGCAATTCCTCAACCCAGGACATTGAGGCAAAAGTCGCGCTGGAAAGCTCGGTGGAAAGGCGCCTGCAAGAAGTGCTGCGCAGGCTGCTAGACTCCGAGGACGTCGTCGTTGTGGTCAACGCGGAGCTGCTCAACGACGCCGACCGCGCCGACGTCGAGGTTTTGCCGGGAGTCAATGTCAAGGAAAGCCCCGGGACTGCCTCGCCGTTGGAAATCCCTCCGTCCTTGGTGAGGCGACTCTCTGTCACGTTGTTTCTCGAGCGCGGAATGTCCGAAGATCGCGCGGAATTAGCGCGCAAAACGGCCGCGCGCATCGTGGGATTCAAGACCGAGCGCGGCGACTCGGTCGTCGTCGAACGGATGGATTTCCCAAAAAAGGTCCTCACGCCCGCAGAAAATTTCCGCAAAACGCTTCTTGAGCCTCGCGGGTTCCTATCGTTGTCATGGCTGTTGATCGCCTGCGCGGCCCTCCTGCTCTCGCGCCGGTTGTTCGACCCTTTCGTGTCCGCGATCAAGGAGGCCTCACGCGGACTGGCCGAAAAATCGTCGGCTTCGCCCATTCCGAAGGAATTGTCGCACCCCTCGATCGCGCACGAACCCGTATTCACCCCGCCGACCCGCGCCGAAACCGTAGCAGCGGCCGCTTCTTCAGAACCGCCCCGACGCATCCCCTTTTCTTTCATGGGCGAGCGGGACTTGCCGACGCTGGCCATGCTTCTCGAGGAACAGTCGTCCCAAATTGTCTCCACGATCATCAACTTCCTCCCGCCGGCTCTCGCGTCGGCTGCTTTGACCGCAATGCCGGCCGAACGCCGCGACGAGGTCATTGCGCAAATGGCATCGCCGGTGCTGCTCAATCCGGAGGACGTCCAATCACTTGAAAATTCGATCCGCGCGCGTATCGACTGCATGATCGGCGGCGAGGACAAGCTCGCCGAGATCCTCGATCAGTGCCCAACCCGCCTCCAGACTGAAATCCTGGACTCGCTGCGCCTGGCTCGGGAAGACGTCTGGGAGAAAGTCCATCGCCGCGTCGTGGTCTTGAACGACCTGTCTTTGCTCGACGAGGAAGGCCTGGGCTTGCTGAGTCGTGCCGTTCCGCTGAAGAGCATGGCCGCCGCGTTGCGGTCTTCTCCCCATTTAGCGACACTAATCACGGAAAAACTCAAGACGGGCCTTGGCCAATGGCTGAAGCAGGAAATCGATTTCTCGGCTCAGCTTCCACCCGAAATCGAGCAGGCAGAAACGCGCCGCGTCGTGAAGGCTTTATCCGACTTGGTGCGCGATGGCCGCATCACGCTGAAAAAACCGCTTACGCGACGCGCGAGCGACACCGCAATTTCCTAAGGAATCCCTATGGACTTGATGACGATTCTCGGCGGCGCCACAGGCATCGGCGTCGTGCTGTACATCCTGCACGCAGGAAACATGATGCGCTTCCTGCTCAATCCCGAAGCGGTGATCCTTATTTTCGGCGGAACCCTCGGCTCGGTCCTCATCAGCTACCCGTGGTCGGTGCTCAAGCACGTTCCCGGGGCCGTTTTAATGATGTTCGTTCCCCCGCGACGCCCCTCCGCCCCAGTATTGATCCAGACTTTCGTCGATTTGGCCGAGAAAACGCGCCGCGACGGCACGGGCGCGCTGGCTGCGGCGCTGGGCAGCGTCCCACACCCGTTCATCGCGGATGGACTGCAGATGATTATCGACGGACTCGACGTCTCGGTGATGCACGACCGGTTTGAGCGCGATATTCTGACCACGCGCCATCGCCACATGCAAGTCAGCGCCATTTTTCGCTCCGCGGGAAGCTACGCGCCCATTTTCGGGCTTCTCGGAACGTTGATCGGCGTCGTCCAGGTGCTGCGCAACATCACTAATCCGACCGCGATGGGCTCGTCGATGGCCGTGGCGATGACGGCCTCCTTTTACGGGATTTTCTCTGCCAATTTCCTGTTTCTTCCAATTGCAGCGAAGCTTAATTTCTATTCAGAAGAGGAAATGATCAGCCGCGAACTTATTGCCAAGGGACTCTTGTGCCTGGCCTCCGGCGAGGTTCCCTGGCTGATCGGCCGCAAACTAGAAGGCTACATGGCCTTTAATATGCGCAGCGGCGGTGCTAAAAGCGCCGCAGCGTCCGCATGATCCCATTCCTGCACCGCATACGCCCCTCCGCCCAGGAAGACGATCCTCTCTGGTTGATCGTCCTGGCCGACATGATGACCAACCTGATGCTGTTCTTTCTCGTGATGTTCGCGTTGAGCATACAAGGGCCGAAAGCCCGCGAGGCGATGGCACGCACGTTCGACGCCAAGCAAGTCGTCGCCCCCCCGCCCATCGATGAAGGCCAGGTATTCGAAGTACGTGAGACCAAGGCGAGCGACGCGCTTAAGGCCCTGTTCGGCGACGTCGAAGTCGATGAACGTACAATCCGTGTGCGCCTGCGCGACGACCTGATATTCCCCTTCGCCGAGGCGCGTCTCGCGCCGCATGCCACCGAGCCTCTGTCCAAGCTGGCGCAGCTCTTAAAAGAAATGCCCAACGCGGTCGTCGTCGAGGGACACACCGACAACGTTCCGGTGACCAATCTCGAATACAGGAGCAATTGGGAGCTGTCGGTCGCGCGCTCCGGCTCGGTGATCGAGCGCCTCGCCGCCGAAGGTGTGGCCCCCGGACGTCTGATCGCATCGGGATATGGCGAGAACCGTCCTCTCGCGGACAATTCGACCCGGGAAGGGCGCGCGCGCAACCGCCGCGTGGAAATCGTCATCTTGCGAGGAAAAAGTGAGCGCGAATGACGACTTAACACAACTGTGGATGGTTCCATACGCGGACCTGATGTCCACGCTTGTGCTTTTGTTCATGTCGCTGTTCGCCTATTCCTATTCGAACCGAACCCCCGAATACGACCGTGTTTTGGCCAAAATTGAGCAGGAAGTGTCCACGAAAAAGGATTCACAAGCCGCGAAAGATCGTCTCGAAGAGACCGAGATCGCGGTGCAGATGAAAAAGGATTTGGATGGCCTGGCTCTCAAGGACTTCGGCGTGCAAGTCGACTCGCATTATGTGCGCCTTACGCTGCCGTCCCCCGTTTTATTTACGACCGGATCGGCAAAGCTGGCTCCCGAAGCCGCGACCTTGCTCACGGCCTTGGCCAAACTGTTGGCGCGCAGCCCCAATCCGGTATTGGTCGAAGGCCACACCGATGATACGCCGATAGCCGGCGGCCGGTTTCGCACCAACTGGGAGCTTGCCGCAGGCCGTTCCTTCTCCGTGATCGAATATTTCATCTCCTTGGGCCTGCCCCCCGACCGCTTCCACGCCCGCGGCTACGGCGAGCACCATCCCGCCGCGCCCAATACGACTCCCGAGGGCCGCGCGCGCAATCGCCGTATTGAAATTAGTCTGATCCGCGATATTCATCGCGAAGGTTCCTCGAAATGAGCGCTTCTTTATTGCTCATTACTGGACTTTCCTCGCTGCTGTTTGCCGCCGATACAGAGCCCACCAAGGATCCCGCCCCGATGAAGACGTATTACCAAGAAGCTCTCGACTATTATGCGAAAGGCGATTTGCGCCGGGCCGTTGGCAAATGGAACGAAGTGCTCAAGATCGACCCCGCCCAGAAAAGCGCGCAGACGATGATCCTCCAGGCGCGAAAGCGCATCGAAGTATCGACCGAAAGGCGCCGCAACCAAACCTTCACCTTGATCGGTACGGGCCGCTATGAAGCCGCACGCCTCGAAATCCAAGCTCTGCTCGACCAGGATCCCGGCCATCCCCAAATCGTCGCCCTTCAAGACCGCCTGGAAAGCGTGATCAAAATCGCCAAAAAAATCGAATATAACACCAAACCCGCGCGCATCGCCGTCGTGGCCCTCAAGGGCTTTCTCATCTTCCCGCAGGACTTGCGGCTGGCCCACGACGGTTTGCGCTATGCGATAGAACTCGATGCCTCGGATGCGCGCTTCAAAGGCTTTCTCGACCTGGTGATCGCCCAGAATTCGGAATTATCCGAAGACCGGATCACGCCCGGCATGAAACTCATGCCCTATTTGCAAATGGTCTCGGTAAACAACATTTACGACGGAAAATACGACCGTGCGATCGTGACCTTAAACGAAATCTTAGCCTTGGAACCGCGCGACGCCCTCGCCTTAAAGCGCTTGGGCTCCGCCTATTACTCGCTCGGCCAGAAAAAACGCGCCAAGGAATCTTGGGAACGTGCCCTGCTGCTCCAGCCCAATGACGCGACCCTCAAGAAATTTCTTTCTCGCGTCGATCGGGATAAAAATATCTCCGTATCCGAAAAACCAAAAGGCAAAAAACGCGCCATAGCTCGTCAACCCGCCGCTCAATGAGCGATCACGTTTACAACCACGATGAACAACTGTTCATTCGCGCCTACAACGGGCGGCGTCGTCAGGCTCGGTTTTCTCTTTACACCGTATGCGGTTTGGGCATCGTAGCGTTAATTTATCGCCACTTTAAGCTCCCAGATGAAAAAGTGTGGATAACCATCGCCTTTCTTTTCCTGATCCAAGGTTATCTGAATTGGGTCCGTGGGAATTGCCCCAAATGCGGTCGTTTCATCGGGTATTCACGTTGGGCGAATGAAGGAGTGCCCCGAGGCCTACGCTGCGACCTCGAGATCGCCTGCAAGGACGCGCTAGACCAACCCTAAGCTCGTTTTGTACAGTCGTCGTGCTAGGGGTCCTATAAGCCTACGGGCTTTGGGTGAGAGAAACCCTCTGAACCTGATCTGGGTAATGCCAGCGAAGGGAAGCGCAGAGAACTCAAACGGATGTTTGTTCCCTTGGTCAGTCGCCAAAGGAGCAAACCATGCAAAAAGTTCGACGTCCGTATTTTCTCGCGCTCTGTCTTTCATCCCTCCCTATGTACACCTTGGCGGCGGAGGCGATTTCCCAACCGCTGGAAGAGATCTTGATCACGGCCCCGCGCGATTTGGGCGATTATGACTCTGCTCGTACCCGTCTCGGCCTCACGGGCCGGCCTTTGCTGGAAACGCCGGCATCGGTCGCGGTCATCACACGAGGGCTGATCGACGACCAAGGCGCGCGCAACGTCGCGGGACTGATCGGCAATGATGCCTCTCTCGGCGAAAATTACTCCCCTCTCGGCTATTACGAGGTCCTCTCGATACGTGGATTTACCCTCGACAACGCAAGCGGCTACAAACGTAACGGGTTGACCATCGCCAACGAGTCGAGTATGCCTTTGGAAAACAAGGAACGCATCGAGATCCTCAAAGGTGCGGCGGGGTTCGAGGCGGGCATGGCCGCGCCCGGCGGAGTGGTGAATTACGTCACGAAACAGCCCACCGACTCTCCAACGCGCCGGATCACGCTCGAAGGAAGCGGCTGGGGCACACGCTACGCACACGCTGACGTCGGTGGACGCGTCGGAGGCTTTGGTTATCGTCTCAATGCGGCGCGCGAGGATTTCCATCCCTACGTCAAGGAAGCGGTGGGGCATCGCGATTTTCTGAGCGCGGCGCTAGATTGGCGGCCAAATGAACGCGTCGTTGTCGCTCTCGATGCTGACTGGCAAAAGAAAAGCCAATTATCAGTGCCCGGATACCAATTATTGGACGGGACGGTCCTGCCTCCCGACGTAGACCCCAAAAAAATGCTTAACAACCAATCCTGGAGCCAGCCAGTCGTCTTCGAAAGCCGCAACCTAGGGGGCCGCGTCGCCTATGAAGGCGCGGCCGATTGGAATTTCGAGGCCAAGGTCAATCATAACCGCATCGCCACCGAAGACAATGCGGCTTTCCCGTACGGCTGCTCGAGCGGCACGGCTTATCTCTATACATTTTGCGGAAACGGCGACTATGATCTGTACGATTACCGCAGTTCGGGAGAAATCCGCACGGCCTTGCATACCCAAGCGCTCCTGAACGTCCGCCGCGACTGGGGCATCGCGCGCCATGACGCCAGCATCGGCCTGTCGCGATTCGAGCGCACAGTCGCTCTCGGAAGGGAGGTGTACGACTATGTCGGCACGGACAACATTTACAATCCGAATCCCTTGATTTTCTCTCCTTCGCCGACTACGCCCGGCGACATTCATCGAAACCAATACTATACGGAGCTAGCGGCGTTCGGGCGGGATTCCATCAGCATTGCCGAACATTGGAAAATCCACGCCGGAGCTCGCGTTAGCGGCATCTCCGACGAGCATTTCGCCAAATCGGACGGCGCCCCGGTCTCCCGCTACCGCCGGACCTTCATCTTGCCCCAAGCGGCCCTCGTGTTCTCTCCGCGTGCCGAGCTGATGAGCTATGCCTCATACAGCGAGGGCCTGGAATTGGGCGGCGTCGCGGGGGTCACCACCGCCAACGCGGGTCAAATCATGAACCCAAAAATCTCCCGGCAGGTCGAATTGGGCGCCAAGCGTGATCTTTCCCAAAAACTGATGGTCGCCTTCGCCGCCTTCCACATTTGGAAACCATATGAATTTGTCGACCCCGGCAACGTTTTCGTCCAACGCGGCGCGGTCAAGCACAGCGGTCTGGAGTTTTCCGCCACGGGCCGTCTGACCGACGACTTGCGCGTGTATGCCAGCGTAACCATGCTCCACGCCCTACAAAGCGGCACGGGAATCGACACTTATGACGGCCACGCGCCGGTCAACGTTCCCTGGCTTCGCACCCAAACAACACTCGATTGGAGCATCCCGTGGGTGAGAGGAGCTTCCATCAATGGCTCCTGGGCGCGCGTATCTGAGAAGTACGCAACGCGAGACAACACCGCGATCGTGCCCGCCTACCATCGCTTCGAAGTAGGCACGCGCTACGCGATGCTGCTGGGACCGAGCAAGATCACCTGGCGCTTCCGGGTCGAAAACGTCCTGAACACCGTACATTGGAAGGACGTCGGAGAATATTTTGGCGACGGCTACTTGCATCTCGGCGCGCCGCGAACGTTCCGATTGTCGGCTCAGGTCGATTTCTAATTGACGTCGCCCCTTCTTTGTCCTGTAGGCTGCTTTTACCAATGCAGAGAAACGCGGACTTCACGGCGCTGTTTCGTCGGATCCATGGCCAATTTGATCTCATCTTTGGAAAGCGCAATCGCCCTTACTTGAGAATACCTTTGTCCTTGTAAAACCCACGTATTTGCAAGTGGGACATCGGATCTTCAATGCCTTTTCGCGTAAAGGTAAAAAGCTTCCAGCCCGAAGGCAATGTGAAGTAATAATATTTGTCCACGTTGACCACCTTCGATATTTCCAATACCGGACCATTGGTTTCAACTAATTTTGACTTAATTTCACCCCGACCGGAAGAATCTACTCCTTCTCCGATCGTTATACCTTCCGGCGATTTGAAGAATGGGGCATGTGGATAAATAAAATTGATTAGCCCATGTTTATCAACCCCGCGTTCCACCGGCTAGTGCAACACTCGTAGCGTGAGAAGGTCACGCTGTAAGCTGCGTTCTTCGTGTACCGTAACACGAGGGAAACGACATGGCTTACAAGCGCGTGACGGCAGAAGAACGCGAGTGCATCTATC
>JANPGH010000114.1:0-78454 GCA_031423795.1 Elusimicrobiota bacterium
ACCTCCAGACCGCCATCTCCTCTTCCGCCTTCACCTTCGACAACCTCGCCGCCACCGCCACCGTCACCACTCCCGCTCTCGCCTTCCTCGGCCCCACCGCCCCTTCCATCCTCGGCACCGCCACCGACTCGCCCGCCGGTATCCAAAATATCGCGGTGGCCTTCTCGTCCAACGCCGGAGCCGGCTCCTTCTGGCTGACGGCGATCAATGGCGTCTACACCGCGGGAGCGCCGGTGTACTTGTCGACGACGTCTTACGTTTACGGCGCGCCGGACACCTGGTCGTTGAATTATGGGAACTCATTTTTGAACGGCCAGAACGTGCTCGGCCGCATCCTAACCGCTGATCGCGCCGGGAACACGCGCACGCAGGATTTTGCGTTCATCTATGACGCGACACCCGCGGTGGCCACCATCACTTTCCCGACCAACGGCGCCTCGATCTTCGGCCCGGTGACGGTCAGCGGCGGATCCTACGATATCGCCGGCCCTGGTGGATTTGCGTCCAACGCCTCCACCATTGCGGTTTCTATCGTCAATCAAACGAGCAACCTCTGCTACACGTGGGGCGGCGGCTTCACCGTGCCTTGCCCGAATTTCATCCCAGCGGTCGGTACTCCCGCGGCCTGGACGTACACGCCGTCGCCGAACCCGTTCGTCACCGGCCAATCCTACGTCGCGTGGGTCCAGGCCACGGACAATTCGGGCAACATCCAATCCGTCTTCTCTTCTCCCGCGAGCTCAGTAACGTTTACAGAAGACACCGCCATTCCGACCATCGTAATCACGGCACCCGCTACCGGACGCGAGATTAACCTGTCGACTTTCACGGGAACGGCCAACAACGCGGTACCGACCAACCTTGCCTTGGTCCAGGTTCGCATTCAGGACATCAACGGCTTGAACAAGTATGCCGATCCAGCCGCCGGATTTGCGTTCAGTCAATCGGATCCCGAGCTTTCGTGGATTACCGTGAATTCTGCCTCGATCCCGACATGGACCAGCTGGAGTTCGACGAGTCCCATCGTTTACACGAGCGGTCACCAGTACAGCGTGCAGGCGCGCTCGCGCAATAAGGCGGGAACCTATTCGATGGTCTATGCGACCGCGCCGGTTGTCTACGACATCGATGCTCCGCAGACCAGCACGCTTTTGCCCGTGCTCGGCAGCACGGTGTCCACGCTGCCCATGCTGACCGGCGCGTCCGCGGACGCCACCCCGACCAATCCTGGCAACATCGTTCAATTGCGCGTGCGCTTGGTGCGCAACTCCGACAAATTCTTCTGGAACGGCGTGGGCTGGGTCGGCGGGGTTTCGCAACTGACGGTGACCGAGGGTGTGACGATCAATCTCTCGAGCTGGACGTTGACTACGAACCTGCCCTCGACGCTGCAGTTGACCGACAACGCCTCGTACTACGTGACCACGTCCGGAATGGACAATGCCGCCCCGGTAGGCAATACCGAGTTGTTTACTCCCGCGCGTTCGTCGACCTTTACCGTTGACTTGACCGGTCCGAGCTTGAACGTGACGTCCCCAATCAACAATAGCGTCATCCCTGTGCTGACCCAGATCCGCGGAACGGCGACCGATACGCTGGCCGGCATTTCGAACACGTCTCAAATCTACGTATCGATCCAGGAAAACGGCCCCGGCTTTGGCTGCTGGAACGGACTGGTGGCGGGGGGAACGTTCACCTTGGCCGGCTGCCCGATCTATTACCCGATCTCGGGCGCCGGTTTGGGCGGCTCATTTGCTGGTGGCGTGTGGAGCCTGAATGCCCCGCCGCTGACGACGCTGTACTCGTACAAGATCTTGGTCCGCGGCCAGGACAACGCGACCCCGGTGGGCAACTTTACAGCGCCTGCGAACATTTCGTCGATTACGTTCACCTATAACACGGATCTTCCGATCACCGCATTCACGTATCCGCCGTCATTGCCCGCTTCAGGTGGTAACTTGTCGGCGGCGTTGGCCGTCGCGGGCACGGCGTCCGACAGTTTCGGCATTGCGTATGCGTCGGTCGCCTACCAGGAAGCCGATAGCGGCATGTACTGGGACGGCGTGTCTACATTCTCTTTGTCGGCGCAGACATTCTTCCCGGCGACGTTGGTCGGTTCCATCCCGAATTACACGTTCAGCCAGGCGGCTCCCGTTCCTGCGGCTACGACCGGCCGCAATTACAACATCTATGCCCGCGTCGAAAACACCGCCCACACCTCCGGCGACAGTTCGCCAATTTCCATCAAGTGGGACACCAGCAAGCCGGCGTCGGTCGTCGTGACTCCCGCGACGGGCGCTTACGTCAACCAACTTTCGTCGGTCACGGGCGTGTCGTCGGATCCGGGTGCTGCCGCCTCAGGTGTGGGCGGCACGCAAATACAGCTACGCCGCAACATCGATGGGATTTGCTGGAGCGGCGCGGCCTGGACCGCGAACTGCGCGACCGCCTTGAGCTGGCTGACCCGCGTCACCGGCACCAACTGGGCAAAGACGAGCAATCTGCCGCCGATGAACAACTTAAGCTCCGGTTTGCAGGACGGCTTGGACTATACGGCGACCTCGCAGTCCTACGACGTGGCGGCCAACACTCAGACGGCGCTCACCTCCAACATTTTTCACGTCGCGCTCACGTCGCCGACGGGTGCCGTCACTTTGCCCGCCAACGCAACCGAAGTCAACGTGCTGCCGACGATCTCGGGAACCGCGCAATCCCCGATCCCAGTGACGGTGGGAGCCAAGGGCGCGCAATTGATCTATCCGCTGGTGAGCATTTACGACATTCCGACCGGCAATTTCTGGAACGGATCGGCGTTCGCGCCCGGACGGGTCTGGAATGTGGCAGGAGACTCCGCGACAGCGGTCGACGGGTCCCAGTTGAATTGGCGCTACAACGCGTCTGCGCTCACGTGGGCCGATGGCTACCAGCGTTATTTGATCGAAGCGCGCATCATCGACGCCGCCGGGAACTTCTCGATCACGTCGTCGACCTTCAGCTTCGACAACACCGCGCCGACGTCGGCGATTACGTATCCCGGGACCAATGGACTGTATTTCTCATCGATGACCGCGATTTTGGGAACATCCTTTGACGTGACCTCGCCGATCACGTCCGTCGGCGTCCTGATGTGGTACGTCAGCGGGGGTACGACTTACTACTTCAGTCCCGTTCCGCCGCACTGGTCGCCGGTCAATCCTGGCCTCTTGCCGATCAGTGCTGCCGCGGGGACTTCTGGTATCAATAATCCATGGAGCTTCAACTCGACACAGGTTTCTGATTTCGCCAATCCCGGAACCGCGAATTATGTCTGGCGCGAGGGCACGCATGACGGCAACAACGGCCACCTCTTTAACATCGTGACCATGGCCATCGATGGCGCGGCCAATCCACAGACCGTGCTGTCCACGCGTACATTTACCTTCGATAACATTCCTCCGACTTCCGGCCCGACCGCACCCAGCACGAATACCGCCTACAACGTGTTGGGCACCTTGTCGGGAACCTCGGTCGATGACGTGAACAGCAACAGCGGAGTTGCGTCCCTGGTCGTTTCGATCGTCGATTTGGACGCCGCCGGCGGACCGAAATTCTTCAACGGCGCGAACTTCAGTGCCGCGAGCGAGCAGTGGCTTTCGGTGCTGCCGGCCAGCCTCTTCCGCAGCTCGTGGATCTTCACCAATGGCGCGCTATCGTTCACCACCCAGCACCATTTCATCGTCAAATCATCGGCGACGGACAACGTCGGCAACGTGCAAACGACCTCGATCCCGTCCCAATTCCTCTACGACACCGACCCGCCGAGTTCGAACGTCACCAATCCGTTGAATCTCATCACCTACACGGACCAGAAAGGAATCATCGGAACGGCGGCCGATCCCGGTTATATCGCGTCCAGCATCGCGGGAACAGGATCGGGCGTGTTCCCGTACGTCGGTTGGGCTCAAGGACACACCGAGATCGCCGTATATCGCGACACAATCTCGGCACTCTCCGGCGGACCGATCGTTTATCCGATCGGCTTGCAGGCCGGCTATTACTGGAACGGCTCAACGTGGACCGCCGCTTCCGGTGGCGTCGTCTGGGTCCCAGCTCCTTACACCGACGCCTTCGCCAACTGGTCTTACACCGGACTGGCTTGCCCCGTCCCCAATCCGACAAACGTGCCGTGCTGGCACGCCGGCGACGCCTACGTCGTCTGGTCGCGGGTGACCGACAACGCCGGTAATGTTCAGGGCGTAGGCAACGCGATTTCAGCGGGCCCGCGGTTCTTCATCTCCAACGTCGCGCAAAGCTTCCGTATTACGTTGAGCTCGAACCCAAGCACGGCCGGTAACCAGTTCAACGTCACCGTAACCGCCGTCGATGGCCTGGGCGGCGCGGGCTTCCCGGCGAGGAGCTACTCTGGACAAGTGCAGTTCATCATGGATTCGACGCTGAGTCCCACGGGTCCAGAGGATATGGGTTCCTCTCAAACCCCCGACTTCGTTCATGGACTGCCCTCGAATTACCTCTTCACGAGCGGTGTCGGCGGCGACAACGGAACCCACGTCTTCCAAATCATCTTGCGCAAGGCGGGTGCGCGCACTCTCGCCGTCCAAGATACGAGTAACTCGTCGCTGCTAGGCCAAACCGTGGCGACGGTCGGCACTAGTGCGGCCACGCGACTACAGTTAATCGCGGACTGCGGTCCCGGTGGTCAGCAGTCCGCTCCCGGTGTTGTGACCGCCGGCTCCGAGGGTCGTTCCGGCAGTCCGCGGTCGTTCATCGCCGGCCAGCAAGTCGTCTATTGCGCGCAGGTCACCGACGACTTTTATAACGTCGTCGTGGCATCCGCGGCGGCGATCACCGTTGACGACGGTGATATCAACAACGATTCGTTGATCGATGGTGGCATGCCGGTCCTCTCGTTTGCCGGACAGACGACGTTCAATCGGACGTTCGTGACGGCGAGCACGAACACTGGGGTTGCCGTTGTGGCGACGGGAGCGGGGCTTTATCCGAACGCGTCGAATCCCGCCACAGCCGTGATCGTCACCGGCGGGCCAGGAATTCATTTGCTGGCGTTGATGCCGGGCGAGACTTTCGCGCAAGGCAAGTTTGCGGTCGCTCCGTTTGGCAAAACCGGAACTCCGGCGGATGTACAGGCCGGGTCGACCTACACCGTCGTGACCTACGCGGTCGACCAGTATTACAACGCCGACCAAACCGTTCCCTGGCCGGTCTCGGCTAAGTTCGCCAGCGAAGTCCGTTCCCCGCTTCCAGGCTTGCAGACCCTGGTCAGCGGTGCGACGGTATTTACCTTCACGCCCATCGTTGCGGGCACGCAGACCTTCCAAGTGCAGACGGCCGCTTTGAGCGGCCCGGCGTCGTACTACGCGAACGCCACGCCGACGCGCGTTTGGTGGGCGCCACCGAACAAGCTACAAATGGTCGCCGAGGGCCAAGTCGCAGCACCCGGAGTTCCTCCGTTCGACTCCAATCCGACCACCGGAGGTCGTTCCGTATCGATGCCGGCGACGCTGACGGCGGGTGTTACCACGACGATCTCGGTCAACGTCGTCGACCAATACTTCAACGTCGTGAAGGGCACCACACCGTTTTTGCCGTTGGCGGCGAACGTGGCGATGCCGCTTGTGGAAGTCGGATTCCCGAACGACGTCAACATTCAGGGCCGCAGCTTCGTCGCCAATCCGTTCCAGAAAACATTGATCAACGGAACGACGACATTCTCGTTCTTCGCCGTGACCCGCAATGCCGCCTTCCAAGTGCGCGCGATCGACACGAACTTGACCGGGACCTATTACAGCACGGACACGGTGTCTGCGATCACGGTGAACGCCAACATGCCGATCAACCTGCTGTCGCGCCTGCCGGGGGAGACCTATGCGGAAGGAACTGCGGCCGGCAAGACGGGCGCTCCCGGCACCTTGACCGCAGGCACCTCCTATTCCATCGACGTTCGCGCCGTCGACTTGTTCAACAACCGCGCCAGCGACGGCCGCCAAGTGGCCCTGCTCGCCAATGACGTCTATGCCGGCGTGCCCGTAGCGCAATCGCTGGCACTCGGACAAGCGACGTTCGCTAATTTCTTACCGAGTGCGGCTACTGGGAACTTGGTGATCTCGGCCTATGACAATGACTCCGTCTTTCCCCGGTTGACCACCGCCACCGCCTCTGGAGTGCTCGTCATTCCCGCCGCCGCGGATCGAATGATCGTTCTTCTGCCGGGACAGACCTTAGTCCCCGGAAAAGTGACGCTGCCTCTCGGCGCCACCGGTGCTGTGATCCCGTCGACGGCCGGTGTGGTCTTCGGCGTGACCGCCTACGCGACGGACCTGCGTTACAACGTTGTCAACACAGTCAACAAAGGCTCGATCGTGTTTGGTTCTGATGATCCGTTTGTTCCCGCGCTGGGTTCGTTCGCGATGACCAACGGTGCGGCCCCCGCTTCTCCGCTGCTGTTGCGCACCGCTGGATATAGGACCATCACCGCCGCTGACGGAGGAGGGGCGCCGGCACTGACGACGGCCGCATCTCCGCTCCTGCCGACGATCCCCAACAGCCCCGTGCGCCTGCGCGTGCTAACACCTCTTGAAACCGGGCAGCCGGGCTCGTTTGGCAACGGCCGTACGGGTGCCAGCTATACCAGCCAGGCCGGATTCAATTTCACCGTCGAAGTCGACATCGTCGACGGCTTTTGGAACTTGACGCCGGGTGTTACTCAGCAAATTACCTTGACCTCGGATGATCCTTTCGCCGTGATCGCGCCGATCAGTCAAGTGATCACCACATCGGGCACGTACACGGTAAATCTGCGCCGCGCCGGTTCGACGGTGCTGACCGCGCAAATGACAAATCCGCTGTCGACGCCGTCGGTGGCACTCGACAGTGCGACACCGGTTGCCGTCCAGCCGGGAATCCCCTCGCGGCTTTTGACGATCGTTCCGGGAGAGTCTTTCAGCCAGGGATCGCCAACTGGCAAGAGCGGCCTGGCCGCACAGCAGACGGCAGGCCTCGCCTTCACCGCCCAAGTGGGCATCGTCGACGCCTTCAACAACTTGGTGACCGGCCGCGTCGATACCGTGGCGATCAACACCCCGACCGATCTTTATGCTGATCCGGTGTCAACGACTCCGGTGAATACCGCCTTGGGCTACACCACGCCAATCGCGGTCACGCTGCGCCTGGCCACGACCGGGCAGTATCTTAACGCTTCCGATTTCAGCGCGTCGGGCCTTTCCGCCGATCCGCAATCCTCGACATTCACCGTAATTCCCGCAGCACCCCTCGGCCTGCAGCTGATTCTGCCGGGTCAAACCGCGGTTCCGGGATCGGGCAGTTATCCCAACGGCGGAGTGGTCGGCCGCCCGTCGACGCCGACGGCGGGCGTTGCCTTCAGCGCGAGAGTCAATCTCGTCGACCGGTACATGAACGTTTACACGGCCTTGGGTGCGGTGCCGCCCATCGTCTTGACCGTGAATGATCCTTACGCAATCCAGCCGGCCACGACCTCGCTCACCCTGGGATCGGCGACCGTGCCTCTCATCCTGGTCACCAAGACCACGGGTGCCGTCGTTTACGCCAACCCGCGCGCGACGGGGGCTGACACCGTTTGCGCCGGCAATGGGCCCACCAACGTATGCTTGGCCCCGTCGCCCGCGGCAACGTCCGAAGCTTTCAAAGTGTGGGCATCGACGGCGGCGGCACTTCAGCTGCTGATGCCCGGTGAAACGCAGCACCCGGGCAAATGTGCGGTGAGTCCCGGCGCTGTGTGCCGCGTGTTGACCGCGGGCGAAGGTGCGCCGGGCAAGGAAGGCACTCCCAATTCCTATGTCGTCACCAATCCGGCGATGACGTCGACGGTATATTTGGTCGATGCGTACTTTAACCCGGTCACTGAAATACCGGTGGGTTTGAGCCAAGATACCAATCCTCCGGCCGTGATGCCGACCGTGCAGCTATCCTTCCAGCAGGATCCTCAGATCGGCGTTCCGGCGGCGGCCGGACTCGTTCTCGGCAACCGCCAATTCACCTTCTCTCCGCTAACTGCCTCAAACACCTACACGGTGGTCGTCGGCACGATTGCCGCCTCGCCAAGCTCATGGCCTTCAGCGTCGGCGGCCTCCTTCGCGGTGTACCCCGGCGCGTCTCATCACTTGGCATTCTCCAGTCTCCCGTCGACCGTCACTGCCGGAATCCAGTTCAACGGCGTGATCACCGCCTACGACCAATTCAACAACGCCCTGTCGACGGGACCTAACGCTTACGCGGGCAACGTGACCTTCGCCGCCGAGATTTTTGGCGGCAACCAGGACCCCGCGTTCAGTCCCCTCAACAACGTGACCTTCTCCTCGGCTACCGATCATGGCACGAAGATGTTGTTGTCGTTTGCGACGCTAAAAAAAGTGGGGTTGCGCTACCTGCAGGCGTATGAAACGGGCAACGCCGGCGTCAACTCCGAGGTGTCCGGCTACTCGACGCGGCCGACCATACAGGTCCTGCCCGCGATCCCCGATTCGGTGAAAGTCATCCCGACCAACGATGCCGTCATCGCCGCCGGAAGTCTGGTTCCCAGCAACCCCGGCCGCCAATTGATTCGCGGACAGTTGACCGACGCCTTCGACAACCCGATCACCGCGGTGACGACCGTCTACGTCCAAGTCGTCGGGGTATACGGGAGCACGGGTGTCCTCCAATTGGACTTGGGGTCTGGTCCTTTCACCGTCGGCACGTCGACGACGATGGTGACAGACACCGCGGGTCTGGTCGGCGTCAGCACTCCGACCCTCTCCTACTTGGTTTCCACCAGGGCCGGCGATTATGCGTACGTCTGGGTCGGTACTGTCCCCGCGCCCTCGAACTTGGCGCCATTCATCGGCACGCAGAAAAACATCAGCGGTCGGTTGACGACGACCGGCGGTAATCCCAGCCAAGTCGTCTTCATCTCGTCGAGCGCGTCGGCGCTCGTGGGAATCAACGATGTGCCCGGCGCCGGCGGACAATTCACGATCCAAGCGCTCGACGATTTCAGTAATATCACCACCCAGGGTTTTGCCAGTCCGTTGTTGTTGACAAACACCGTGTCCGATGTGGCGATCCACACCGCGCGCGGCTATACGCTGGGCACATTCGGTGCAAACGGAGATTATGGGTTTCGCGACTCCTCGAACGGCCAATTCATCACCAGCGTGATCATTGCCGGAGGTTCGAGCCAGGTGACTTTCCGTTACCACGACCGGATGAGTTCGTACGCCGGAGTCAGCCCCGCGTCGAACACTTTCTTGGGTGGGCGCCCGGGCGCCTGGACGATCCAGATTTACAACGGCACGAACCTGATGGCGCAGGCGGCGGTAGCGGTCAATCCCGATGCGCCGACTACGATTGGATTTGGCAATACGCCGAATTCAGAAGTCGCCGGCCGCACCGTCGATTTCGCCAATACGCTTGCGGTGTTCAAGGCCCAGCTCCAAGACGAATTTGCCAACCCGTCGGTTCCTTCGTTGCCGGTGACGGTGAACCTGTCCACGGTGACGCGCGCCGCCTCCCGCATCCGTGATTATTTCGCTTTCTCCGCCTCGAGCGCGGCTTTCCTGGGTTCGCGCGCCAGCGCACCCGCGTTTTTTAGCACCACGAATACGGTTTCGATCCCGCTCGGGACTTATGAGACCACTTTCTACTACATCGATACGACCGCGTCGGTCTTGTACGGTTTTGGCGGGGGGACAAAGCCCGTGATCGGCCTGAGTGCCAACAGCCTGTTTAGCTCGCAGCAAGCGGTCACCATCCTCCCGGACTCCATCGACGGCCTGGCGATCTCGACAGGCGCGGGTGCGGTGTTGCAGGCCGGAACCACCTCGCCGATATTCATTGCCGAGGCGCGCGACATTTTCGGCAACCCGTCGCCGCTGCGCTCGGGCCAAGACTCCGGTCGCGGCTGGGTTCAAATTGGACTGACCACCGACGACTCGGCCACCGTCCAATTCTCGACGCCCATCCCCGGCGGCTTCGTCGCCGGGTCGGCGGTGCTCTATCTGCCGGTGGGCGCGTCGGCGACTTCGTTCTACATGATCGACACGTTGCTGACGCCCGCAGGCTCGACTCACACGCTCACGATCACGGGCATCACCTACCCGACCTGGGCCACGTCGGTGGCTAGCTACACCGTGACGGCAGGTCCGCCCGCGCAAATCGGCTGGTCGACTCCCTCGCGCCGCTTGATCGCAGGAACCACGATCCAGTTGGAGGTCGGCGTACCGACCAACACCATAGTTACGGCCGTCTTGCAGGACCGATTCGGCAATGTGACTTCCACAACGACCACCTACTTTATTCGATTCACCGCGGTGGGCCAAAACAGCGTTTTCGCCGGTATCAACCCCAATGCCGTCATCATCGCCACCGCACCATCGGGCCTGTGGACGAACTTGGGTACCGGCAACTTACTGGTCAACATTCCCGGAGGCGTAGGCTTAAGCGAAGCGTCGATGTATTTCTGGAACACTCTGACCGGCGGAACGACGATCACCGCCCAAGCTCTGATCGCCGGAGCCAACGTGTTCTCCGCGATCACCCAGGTGCACACGATCACCAACGGTTATCCGTACTACCTGACCCTGCACCATCCGTATACCCCGTCCAACCCGCTCAAGGTTGGTGTCCCCGGAACGTTGACAATCAAGGCCCGTGACCTGTTCGGCAATATCGCCACTGGCGATGTTCAAAACGGCAATTACTACCTCGATCCCGTGGGTTTCCGCAGCTCGGGTTCGACGGCCAACGTGACACTCATCGACCTGACTAACGGCGCGTCGTATCACATCTTCGTGGCCACCGACGCCGGCGTATTCCCGGCGGTCGGCGTTGTCGATTCGTACCAGGAAGTACTGACCGTCACCGCGACCGATTCGAAAACTCCGGCGATCTGGGGCGTAACCAACGACGCGTCGCGCACCGGCATACCGTCGAACTCCACGTTACGTTCTGACGGCAACGTGGAGTTGGCGGGCGTGGTCATTACCCCCGTCGACCTGGCGCCGGAATCGAACCCACCGCCCACCGGCCCCATCCCGGTCGGCAAAGTCGGATTTGGAGTCATCAAAAAGACGCTCAACCAGGGCGACGGCACCAGTGCCGGCTCACTGGACCCGATCGCGATGCTGCGCCTGTCGATGGCCGTCGCAGCCACTCAGCCGCAGGCGTTGGTCGCAGGATTGCGCGCGTTGCGCGTTCAATCCCGCAACGAGGGTAACCTCAATAACAGCCATATCGCCGAAGTCGGCCTTTGGTACGACGCGACGGGGTCGGGCTTCTTCGATCCGATTAATGACCTGCTGCTGTCGACCGGAGTGTACGACTCCGCGGGTTCGTGGTTCTTCGGCACCGCGGCGTACGGTCAGCAGCCGCTCGACCTGGCCCACTCGGGCCTGCCGACCACCTTGAACAGTGCGTCACGCAACTACTTCGTCACCGTGCGCGTCGCCTCATCGGGGTTTGCCAACGGCGAATTGCCCGCGAGCTTCGGACTGACGATCCCGTCGCCGTCGAATATCACGCTGACGCCCACCTCTCAAGTCGGCATCGCGCAAAATAATTTCTCCATTCTGACCACGACGTCGGATGTGGAGCGCGAGCCCGCCCAGATCAACGTTGTCGGCTACGATATCAACGCGTGGTGGCAGCCCGCAAGCATGTCTCTGTCGTCGTACCCGTACGTGAACCAGGGTGTTACGAACATGGGCGTGCTGCGTCTGGATATGTGGACGGATGCGTTCTCCGGCGTGATCTCCCAAATCACGGTCAATCACTCGGGAACTGGGCCCGATTCGAATATCAGTCGGGTGCGCTTGTACCTGGACACCCAGCCGGACCAGGTCACGGAACCCGGCAATAAAACTTTCGAGTTCTCTATCGATAAGCCGATCGCGACGGCAACCTTCCCGCTCGGCGAGACCCGCCAGGCGCAATTGATCATCCCAAGCCCGACGGGAATCAACGGGACCGTGACGACGTCGACACGGACCTACTTTGTGGTTTACGACATCGACGCCTCAGCGACGCCGGGTCTCACGCATGGCATGGTGCTCAACAACGGCAATGTGATTCCGCTCGTCAGCAACGGCAGCGTCAAGTCGATCAACCCGGTCTCCTCCACGCAGATCTATGTTTCTGCGACGGCGGACCTGGTTGTGATCACCGATTGGAACCGGCAAGGAATCAGCACTGTGACGAGCCAGGCGACCAACGCGATTCCCTCAAGATTGATCCAGAACGACGTGAACGTCCCGGTGGCAAAGATGACGTTGCGCACGAATACGGGTGCTGCGGAATGGACGGGCGTGAAGCTTGAACGCTGGCTGCCGTCGACGGTCAACGGCGGCGGTGGCTTCTACAATCCGTTGTTCTCCCAGGTCAATAAAGCCAGCGACGTCATGGATATCAAGATTTGGCTAGACCAGGACGGCGACGGCCTGCTCAGCCCTGCCAACGACGCGCAGGTCTCGCCGCTCAACTCGACGATCCATAATTTCCCGACGGTGCCGCTATCCGCGGCAATTTATTCCTCGGGTCCGACGAACGGGTTGGCGGAAATCAATGTAACCGGAATTTTGTCCATGTTCCCGAGTGACAATCCGCTTCAGGCGGATAATTTCAACCGCCTGGTAATCAATGACGACCAGACCAACGAAACGCGCAAGGAGATCGTCTACTGCTTCGGCGTTAGTCTCGTGGGCAATAAGTACACCAACTGCTGGCGCGGCCAGGAAGGCACCGGTGCTCGCGACTATCCCGCGGGAACTTCGATTTCGGGCCCGGCGCGCATTCCCATCCAAAGCTTAATCAGCGGAGGCGGCCAGCAGCTGACCACGACGAAGCAGGATTATTTCGTCACGTTCGATATCAATCCGCTGGCCACGGTGTCTCCTCAAGGCAATTTGGGCATTGCGATCGCGCCGGCGACCACCACGTGGCCGAGCGGGGGGGCCACACCGCTGGCCATTGCGGTCACCACGTATATTCAAATCACTGCGCCCAAGCGCATCTCCACGCAGAATCTGGGCATCCCACCGCTCGGTCTGACCGATTCGTTTGTGTCCAATCTAGCCAAATATCCAGACCTGGTGCGCGTGGTGTCGACCGATACTGTCGATCCCGCGATCGGCCCTTATCTGCAGCAAAAGAGCAGTGTTGCGGTCGCGGTACTCAACTTCCAGACGCGCGTGTCCGACGCCCAAATGCGCTGGATCCTGATCACGGCGACGGGCACTGCAACGAGCGGCGGATCGGTTTCCGGAGATGTCGACATGGTCTCTTTGTGGTACGACGCGACCAACAGCGGCATCTTCAGCCCCAACACAAGCGTGCTGGTGGGAACCGGAACGTTTGGCAATTACTCGGGTCTGCCGTTGATCTCGCAGATCAACATGACCACGCCGGTTAATATCGTAACCGCGGCGCTCGCACCCCAGCCCCAGCGCTATTTCGTCGTCTACCACATCGCGGCCGCAGCCCAACCGACGGATACGATTACGCAGGCCCCGCGCACGCTGGGCGTAACTATGTTGCCGACGTCACTGCCCCAGAACAGTCCGTTTACCGACAACGTTTTCCTGAACGCCTTGACCCTGCCCAATGCCTATGACCCCGCGTCGCCGCTGCCGTACAGGGCCAAGCTGCGCACGATCATCCCGTCGCCGCAGGTGATGACCGTGACGGCGACTCCGTATTTCTCGTCTTCGAGCGGAACTTTCCCCTCGCCAATACTGACCAATCCGATCAACACCGCGCCTATATCCGGGACGGTCGACCCGATCTGGGTCGTCAGCTCGACCCAAGGCTTGCCAGTGCCCGCGTTTGGCGCGACGGCTTATATGCTCGTCGACGGCGAAATCGTCGGCTACCAAGCCGGGAATTTCGGCCCGGCGCCGGGGATCATCCAGCAGGTCGTTCGTGGACAATTGAACACGCTGACCGCCACGCACTCGTCGGGTACTTTCCTCTCGCCCCAGGTTTCCCAAGGCGTGACCAACGTCGCGGCTTTGCGGCTGGATATGATCTCCAGCCAATTCCAGATCGAGCTGGCCGGAATCGAATTGAACCGGACCCTGCCCGTCGGAATGAATGGCGCCGACACCGACGTGCTCGCAGTCCGCGCCTATCGCTCGCTGGACGGAGTCTTCCACCGCGATGCCGCGTCGGGGCTCAACATCAGCGACACGCTCGTGGGTGTCGGGACCTTTGGCAACCAAGGTGTCGGCGGTCATGTGACCTTGACCATCAACGATCCCTCCTATGGCAATCCCGGCTACATGCTAGTGACGTCGACGCTCACGACCCTCTATCTCGCCTTCGACATTTCGCCATCAGCCCGCTTCTCGTATCCGACATTGGCGCCGCCTAACGAAGTCACCGGCGTGAACGCTCCCGATCCCAGCCGGTTCTTGTTGTTGCCGATGAACGCGGGCCACACCACAGTGTTTGCCAGCTCCGCGGTGGCCAGCACCACCTTCGTCCTGGCGCCCACGATCAATACGATCACCGCGCAGTTCGACCAGATGTCGGGCAATTCTGCCTTCCAAAACGACAAAAACGCGTCGATGGTGCGCCTAAACTTGCGCACCGACCGCAACACGGCCTTGGTCCAATACCTGCGCGTGGACCGCATGGGATCGCCCTCGTCCTTGGACAGCGACGTCAGCGCAATCAAGGTCTGGCGCGACTCCAACGGCAACGGAATCTTCGACCCCGCTGACGCGGCGACCGCGCCGGACGGGACCTTCCCGAATCTGATCTCATTCGGCAACGATACGTTTAGCACCGGCACCACGACGATCCTGTTGAAGAACTCCGGAATCCTCGTGACGACCGTTACGGCGTCTTACTTTGTGACGTATGACATTTCCCAGTTCGCCCAAGAAGGCAACCAATTGGGCCTGCAGATACTCAATCCCGCGTATATGACTCTTCAGGCGCCAAATGCCGTGACTTTCGCCAATCCCGCGGGCTTCTTCTCCAATCCGCTCTTGACCGTCCAGAAAGTAACCTCCCATGTGACCTTGGGCATCAATGACATCGCCTCGTCCATCGCGGGTGTGACCCAGGCCCAATCCAACGTCGGGATGCTGCGGTTCAATTTGGCCACCGACATCGCGCTAGCACCCTGGCGCTCAATTCGCCTGGAGCGCGGCGGCGGCTCCCAGGATCCGGCCAAGCCTTTTGGGCGCAACACGAACGTCAAGTTCGTGCGCATCTACAAGGACATCAACCAAAACGACGTGCTCGATGCGTCGGACATCAACATTTCCGAAGTCAACACGACCCTGGTCGTTGGAATTTCGAGCGCTCAAGCAACACCTTTCGACATGGTGCTGACTTCGACGAGCGGATTCCCGCTCAACAATGCCGGCGCTCCCTTGGGCGGCCGCCTGTGGGTGAACAACGCCGAACTGATGACCTTCACCGGTCCAGGCTGCCTTACGGCGTCGATACCGGGAATCGACGACACCACCGGACGCCCGTGCTTGCGGATCAACTCGCGCGGCGATAAGATGGGAACGGGAAACAGCCCGCGCCTGAACCTTTCGGCCGGCACCTCGGTGCGCAAGGTCGACGTCTACGACCAGACCAACGACGCCAACGTGCAGACGCTGGTGACCTTGAACGCCGACCAATTCATTGGCCCAACGGCGCAGACCTTCTTTGCGGCCTACGACGTGGGCGACGCGGGCGTGCCCAACGACCTCATCAACGTCACCCTGCGCGATCCGTCGTGGATCGGCACCCCGCGCGGCGACATCGTTACCCAAACGCTAATCGTTAATGAGACGCGCACCCTGCCGCTGGGGACCGGGACGACGGGCTATCCGTATGTCGGCAGCAACATCGCAATCAGCCCGCTCACCTTAAAGGTCAGCGGATTCTCCTCGGCCCCCAACGGCGCGGGCCAGGGCGACACGAACGTCCCGATCCTGACGCTGTCGCTGCAGTCCAGCCAGGATTTCATCAACGTGGCTTCGATGCGCTTCCACCAGCTCGGGACTTTCGCGACTTCGACGGTGGCATTTACGGGGGATGGCGACGCGGCCATCATCAAGGTGTGGCTCAGCAACGGCAGCGGCGTGTTCAACCCCAGCGTAGACACCTTAATCGGGCAGCTCAACGTTTCAGACAGCGGGCCCTTCTCCAACGGCGTCGCGCTGGTTCCGTTCACGTTCCACGGCATTCCTTACCTGACCGTGTCGACGGCTGCGGCCACGCTGTTCATTTCCGCCGACATCGGCTACTGGGACCGCAGCGGCGGCACGACGCTTAACCACACCCTGGGATTTGCGCTCACCGCTTTCACGGACCTGCTCGCTCCTGACGGCGCGCCGGTCGTGGCCGCGCCGCACTCGATCCTGCAACCGCCGGTGGCGTCGCAAGTGCTGCGGATTGCACCCCTGACGGTTCCCGGTGTGTCGGTCAGCTCGGGACTGCCCCCGGTTATTGTAACGAGAGCGGGCGCCGGCATCCCCGGCGATGCCATCGGCTATCCCGCTTATGCGAAGCTTGACGCGATCAATTGCAACAACGGCAAGGATTCCGGCAATCCGCGCAACAATATTTGCCTCGACGCCAATATCAATCCGATCCCCGACATGACGCGTTGGATCTGCCCCGACGGCAGCGCGTGGTGCGCGAACGCCGGCTGCACGACCTCGACTTGCTTCCCCGCGCCTCCGCTCATCGACGTCAACGGCGACGGGCGTCCGGACAATTTCACAATCGGCCTTAGCACGCGGCCCGACCAGGTCTCGATTTTGGGTGATGGCGTGCCCACCACCGATATCACCGGCACCGGAATCCTCGACGTCGACATCAATAAAGACGGCATCCCGGACATCGTGATTTTCCCGCCGGGATCGGCCAAGCCGCAGTTGCGCATTGGCCTGGATCCGACCGACGTCGGCAATCTCGCCAAGACGGCGCCCGACCCGGGGCAGGGACTCACCCCGACGTCATGGGCGGCCAGCGCCGGTCAGCTTAAGTTCAATTTGCCGATGACGGGTGCCACCGGTTATTACCTCGTCGGAGTCGGTAAATACTACGACGATCCAATCGGGATCACGCATAAGTGGTCGTCGGTGACCGTGACCGGAATCGCGGGCATGAGTGCGGCCGTTTTCCACGCGCGCGCCAACGGCGCGCCGATCACGGCGGCCACCCTAAGCAACCTCGTGCTGGCCGTCCCGGGCGTGGCGCGGTTGGCGAGCGCGCTGGCGCAAAATACGACGTCGTTTACGGTCGACAATGTGGCCAACCTCAACTTGCAGTCCAATCCTCTGATCTACGTCGGCAGCGAAATCATGCGCGTGAGCAAGGGCTCGGGCAATACGCTTAACGTGGTCACCCAGGCCGGCGATCCCGCTCCCTACAACGGGCGCGGCTTGCGCGGCTCGGTCCCCATCATCCACACGATTGGGGAGGTGGTGTCTGACCAGGGCGCGATCTTGTTCGCCCAATTCATCTCCGGTGGTGGGGCGTCCTCGCCCGTGCAGGCGATGTTCGTTTACCGCGTCGACCCGATGGCTCCGACAGTTCCCGGCCCGGCGACGCCTCTCGAGCAGGGAAAGACGACCTATCAAGTGAAGTGGAACGCCGCGTCCCAGCCCGTATCCGGCGTCTCCCAATACGAGGTCCAGGAGCGCGGCGGCGACCCCAAAGATCTGTCGGCCAACGTCGTGTGGCGCACGCTCAACTTCATCTCCGCGACCAAGACGACCTATATCGTCGGAGACCCCAATGGCTATCCCGGCGAGGGCGCGCGCGCGCCGGGACAGTTCTTCACCTATCGCGTACGGGCGATGAGCGGCTCAGGAGTCATCTCCAGCTGGTCGGAACTAGCACCGTCGGCCAACACTGGGGTTACCAGCAGCATCATCTCGGGGGTCAGCAACTTCCCCAATCCGTTCGACACGCGCAAGGGTGGCCCCGCGGGCCAGACCCAAATCGTCTACACCCTCAACTCCTACTCCGACGTGACCATCCAGATTTACGACGGCCTCGGTTATCTCACCAAGACGATCAACTGCAGCGCGGGCTCCCAAGGCGGATTTACCGGACTGAACTTCGTCACCTGGGACGGCCGAAACGACGCTGGGGCGCTGGTCGCCAAGGGCGGCTATATCGCGCGCATCAAGGTAAAATCGCCTAACGGCACGGCTACGGCGATACGCAAGATTGGCGTCATCCATTAACAACGGCGTTTCATGGGGACCGTGAACCATATGCATCATCTGTCGGGGGCGCGCGGGATTGACCCGCGCTCGGCATCGGTCGCGCCACCAAAGCACAAGGCGCGACCGACGACGCCCCTCCAGACGACGCATATGGTTCACGATGCTGCCTCGATTACGGCGTGTACGGCTTAGGGAAACTTGTATATTCGGACGGAAGAAAGGGAGGAAGCGATTGGACCATCCTGATAAAAATTTTCGCGGGTGCCTGTGGCTGATACTGGGCATCGTTTTTGTTTGGTCGGGGGTACGGCCTCACGATTATCCGACCTGGGTTTTGGAAGTGCTGCCGATTATTGTTGGGGCGCCGCTCTTGATATATCTGCATGGTCGGTCTTTTTACTTTAGCCGATTGGTTAGTTTTTTGCTGTTGTTCCACGCGGTCATACTCGCCATCGGCGGGCATTACACCTACGCCGAGGTGCCGGCGTTCAGCCGGTTGAAGGAAGCGTACGGACTTTCCCGGAACTACTACGATCGCCTAGGCCACTTGACGCAAGGCTTCGTCCCGGCGCTGATCGCCCGAGAAGTGCTATTGCGCAAGTCGCCCGTGCCGAGGGGGAAATGGCTGTTTTTCATCGTCATATCAATTTGCCTGGCCATTAGCGCCACTTATGAGCTAGTTGAATGGGGTGTCGCCGTCGCGGTAGGGTCTGGCGCCGATAGTTTTTTAGGAACCCAGGGTGATCCCTGGGACACGCAATGGGACATGTTCTGTGCCCTCATCGGCGCCATCACCGCGCTGCTGACGCTGAGTCGGGCGCACGACCGCTCGATGACCCGAGTGCAGCGGCATACGTGAAAACCGTCGCAGGTGCCCTTCTCATAGTCTTCGGGCCCGCGTTAGGCGTCGCCGCAACGTCGACGTTCATCCGCCCGAGCCGCCGTCCCCAATCGGTGGCATTGCTCGTCCGCCATTTGGGGAATTCCGATCTCCTAAGGGCAAGTGCGGTTGAAGAGCCGACGGCGCAGAGTACCGATTTTTTGACGCAATTTCACGGTCGACTTCACGAGTCGGTGAGTGCCCATCTCGATGAATTGCTTCCCGACGCTGAGGAGATGATCGCGACCGGCGACCGCGCCTGGCTCTCCCCGCGATTGGCCGACGCAATTGGTTATCGGCTGTCTCTTTTCGCGCGGGCCTCCGCGCATTTGACGGAGTCGGAGAGGTCTCAGCTCGCGAGAGTTGCGCAAGGTTATGGCGTTTCTGCTGATCCATTTGCGTTTGCCCCCGAAAGAATCGCCATACTCAAAAAAACCGTCGCAGGGCTGCTCGACCGGAGAGTACGAGAGTTGAAAGGGGAGAAGACGCCTCTGAGCCCCGATTCGGAAATCGCGTGGCCCGATTCGCCGGGCCCCTGGACCCTTTATTACGCTTATGGGTCCAATATCAACCCCGAACAGATGCGCCAGCGCTGCCCCGGCGCGCAGTCGGTGTGTTTTGCATCCCTAACGGATTGGGGATTCTACGTCTGCGCGTCCCTAACAGCAGCCGTGGGCGCCCCGTCTTAGTCTACGCCAGCGTCAATAGGCAACCGGGCACCCCCGTTCCCGGATATCTGCAAAAGATCGTTGCTTGGGCGCAGACACATGACTTTCCCCAATATTACGTCAAAGAACTCGAGTCTTGGCTTCCTCAGTAAGGAATGCTAGATTCAGATGCGTGAAAATCCCCGCTATAACGGCGCCGATTTGAAGCACCCCGGACGATTCGCCAAATATTTCTCGATTTTCTTTGGACTGCTTTTCCTGCTATTCACCCATCCCCGATTCGTCGGCGTAGATTCTCCGGGGATGTTCGCCAATTTCCAGAATTCCTGGCAGGACTTCATGTTCAAGCGCTCCGGCGCGGCCTTGAAGCCGGGCGATTCTCGGCTGACGATGGTCGCGATGGACGTCGAAACTGGGAAGAAATATGGCTTTCCGCTTCCGCGCAAGGTGTTTGCGCCCATGCTGGACAAGTTCAAGGAGATGGGCGTGCGCGTCGTGATCTTCGACGTGATGTTCTTCGAGCCTCGGGAAGGGGACGCGGAATTGGCGGCGGCAACCGCGCGCTTCGGCAAGGTAGTGCACCTATTTGCGCAGGACTTGCAGGAGACCTCGCACGGAGTGGTAACTGCCACCAGTCTCCCCGTGCCGGCGCTTTTGAAAGTATCCAAGTACTTCGGCCATCCCAACATCGAAGACTTGATCGACAACGACGGGCATATCCGTCGTTACAGCCTTTTCCGCCAGGGGGCGCCGGATCCTTTCCACCCCACGATGAGCGCCGTTTCTTTGGAAGCGGCAACACTGGCGGCCGACCAAGATAAAACCATTGAACAGATCCACACCGAATCTGGGGACGATATCCATTCACTGAATTTCCGACTGCCGAAGACGTGGGCCGCTCACGAAAAACGCGACGGCGGCAAAAAAATCGCCAATCTCGACATCGTGGTCTCGCCCTATCGGCGAATCTCCTTGCTCGACGTCCTCACCGGTTCCCTGACCGCCGAGCAGAGAGAAGCCCTCAAAGGCGGAATCGTGATCGTCGGTTCGACGGCTCTGGGCTACTATGACCATTACCCGACCCCGTTCGTCGAGCAGGCGCCCGGAGCGGAATTCCATCTGAACGCGATCGACAACGCCCTCCACAACGATGCGATGCGCTCGCCGCCGCGGGCGCTGACGCTTCTTTTTGTCGTGTTGGCGGTATTTCTGGCGTACCTATTCCAAACCGTTTCCGCGGGCGTCGGGGCGGGTATGGCCGGTTTATGCATCATCGCATGGATCGCTTTCGCGGCGGCGCGGTTCCGTTACGGCTTTATCGTCGAATTCATCCCACCGACGTTCGCTTTTGCCGGCGCCTACGGCGTTCTGGTAATGCACCGAGTCATGGAGGAAAGCCGCGAGCGCGCCAAGACGAAGAACCTGTTCGGCCAGTTCGTCTCTCCGGCCGTCGTCGAAAAGCTCATTTCAGATCCCAATCAAGTGAAGCTCGGCGGTGAAAAACGCGAAATGACGGTCTTCTTCTTAGACATCGCCCACTTCACGAACATCTCGGAAAAGATGGATCCGGAAGCGCTGATCTTATTTCTCAATAAATACTTGTCGCGCCTCAGCCATCTCATTCATCTGCGTCGCGGCACGATCGACAAATACATTGGCGATTGCATCATGGCCTTCTGGAACGCGCCACTGGAAAATCCCGACCACCGCGTCGACGCGATACTGGCCGCCCTTGATTGTCAGGACGCCGTCGCCGATCTCAATAAAACTCTCGATCCCAGCGTGCCGGAGACTCCCGCCGTGCGCATCGGCATCAATTCCGGAGTGGTCACGGTGGGACTCACCGGCAGCGAGATGAAGCTCCAGTACACGGTCATCGGCGATGAAGTCAACCTCGCCTCGCGGCTCGAGGGCGCAAACAAGTTCTTCGGCTCCCGCATCGTGATCAGCGAGGCGACGTACTCGGGCGCGCGGGATAAGGTGGTCGTCCGGACGTTGGGGTGGGTCCGCGTCATCGGCAAGGAAACGGCGATTCGGATCTTCGAGCCGATCGGACGCGCCGGGGCGCTTGGCGCCGACTGGAAAGGCGCGCTCCCGGTGTACGAGAGCGCCATCGCGGAGTTCGAGGCGAAGAACTGGGTCGCCGCTTTGGCGTCGTTCCAGAAGTTCGCGCAGCTGATGCCCGACGACGGTCCCGGGCAGCTTTATTTGCGTCTGAGCCGGGAGTATTCAGTGCTCCCACCGGATGACGCTTGGAAAGGCGTGTTCAATCTCAGGGATAAATAATGGCGATATTCTGGCGTCTGCTGTTCGGGCACTTACTTGCCGATTTTACCTTTCAAACGAATTACATCAATCGTTGGAAGCGCATCAGCTTCTTCGGCCTGCTGATCCACTGTCTGATGCACCCGCTATTTTATATGGTGCTGTGCTGGCCTTACCTCGGCGATTTTTGGATCGATAACGCGGTTTTTCGGCTTAACGGTTGGGCCTGCCTCGCGTTGATCTTTGCCACGCACTGGCTCGAGGACTGGTGGCGGGTGTACTCGATTCGGCGCTACGGCATGCCCGACAACACGGTGTTCTTCCTCTGGGATCAGGTTATCCACTACTCGGTGCTGTTCGTGGCGGCACCCATGGCCATCAGCAATGCGGCCGCCGTGGGATTTTTTCCCGAGAAATGGCCGGTGCTCGGATGCTTATTCGTGCTAGTGACTCACGTCTGCACGGTAATGGTTTACTTCCTAGAGAAGGATCTTAACGGAGCGGAGTATCCTGGATTTGATGAAAAGTATCTGGCGATGGCTGAGCGCCTGGTGCTCGCCCTGTGCTTCCTGTTCCCGAGCGTCTTTGGCGCCGCCGGTCTTGCCGCCGGATGGCTCGGAGTGATGTTTTTTCTCAGGCGCAAGCGTATGTTCGACCTGACCACATTCACTTTCTATCTGGGCACCGCGCTGTCGATCCTTTGTGGATTGGCGGCGCGCGCCATCTACTACTATCAGCCATGAACAATATTTTGATCTTATCCGCGTCGCGTACACCGATTGGATCGCTCAACGGGGCACTCTCCAATTCGACGGCGCCTCAGCTCGGAGGCAAAGTTTGCGCGGAGGCACTGATCAAGGCCGGCATCAAAGGCGAACAGCTCGGCGAAGTGGTCATGGGCTGCGTGCTTTCCGGCGGGATCGGCCAAGCTCCGGCGCGTCAGGCGGCAATCGCGGCCGGCATCCCAACTGCGGTGGGTGCTACGACGGTCAACAAGGTGTGCGGATCGGGGCTTAAGGCGGTCATGATGGCCGCCCAAGGAATTTTGCTGGGAGACCAAGAATACGCGCTTGCCGGCGGGATGGAATCCATGTCGAAGGCGCCGTATCTCCTGGAAAAGGCGCGTGCCGGCTATCGTTATGGCGACGCCAGACTCTTGGATTCTATTTTGCGAGATGGGCTCATCGATCCATACGAGGGCGTCCACATGGGCGATTGTGGGGAAATGTGCGCCAAGGAACACTCCATCACGCGTGAGATGCAAGACGCGTGGGCCGTGCGCTCCTACGAGCGCGCGCTAGAAGCCCAGGCCGGAGGGGCTTTCCATTATGAAATCGTCGCCGTCGACGGTATTGATACTGACGAGGAGCCGGGCCGCGCCAAGCTCGATAAAATCGCGAAGCTTCGACCTGCGTTTCAGAAGGAAGGGACGATCACGGCGGCCAACGCGTCGAAGATCAACGATGGTGCTGCAGCGCTGGTACTCTCTTCGGGCAAGGGTGCAGCGGGCAAACTCCCCCTGGCCCGCATCGCGGGGTGGGCCACGCATTCGCAAGATCCGAAGCAGTTCACGACGGCTCCGGTGGGTGCTGTCGACAAGCTTTTGAAGAAGATCGGATGGACCAAGGAGTCTGTGGATCTTTTCGAAATCAACGAGGCCTTCGCGGTCGTGACCCTGGCGGTCGCGAAGTTAGCCGGCATACCTCACGAAAAAATTAATGTGTTCGGCGGAGCGGTGGCGCTCGGCCACCCATTAGGAGCTTCCGGTGCGCGCATCTTGGTCACGTTGCTGAGCGCGCTTAAAATTCGCAACGGCAAGCGCGGCGTCGCTAGTATTTGCCTTGGCGGCGGGGAGGCGGTCGCCGTTGCCGTCGAGCGCGTTTAAACTCGGGTCGTCGCCGCTGCGCCTGGAGGACATGTCCTCGGCGGCGCAAGGGCGTCGCCGCATCGTCTTGACCTCCGGAGCGCTCGGCCGTATCGCTGCGTCGCGGCGGGTGCTGGAAAAAGCGATGTCATCCGGTCAGGCGCTCTACGGAGTCAACACCGGTTTCGGGGAATTGGCGCAAACCCGTATTTCGCAGGTGCGACTCGCCCAGGTCCAGCGCAACTTGGTTTTATCCCATGCTTGCGGTGTCGGCGAACTTTTGGATCCGGCCGAATCCCGCGCCATTTTATTCCTTCGCCTTAACGAATTGGCGCGAGGATATTCCGGAGTCCGACCGACACTGGTGCGCCACTTGGCGCGCATTTTCGTCGCGGGGATCGTTCCGATCATCCCGAGCCGCGGCTCCGTCGGCGCCAGCGGCGACTTAGCGCCTCAAGCGCATTTAGCCTTAGCCGTCATCGGCGAAGGCGACGTGTTTTTAAACGGACGCCGCCTTCCGGCGGCTAATGCCTTGAAGCGCGCTGGACTCAAGCCCTTCGTCTTGTCGGCCAAAGAGGGATTAGCACTTCTCAACGGCACGCAGGCGATGCAGTCCGTCGGGGGCTTTTCGCTGCTGGGCGCGGAGAGAGTCTGGCGTGCGGCCCAGCTTGCCTGCGCTGCCAGTCTCGATGCGCTCACCGGAACTCCGGCGCCTTACGACTCAGCGATACAGGCTTTGAAGCCTCATCCTGGTCAAATCGCTGCCGCGCGTGGATTGCGCCGACTACTGGCGAGTTCGGCGATACGCCGTTCCCACGTCGTCGACGATCCTAGGGTACAGGATTCATATTCCCTGCGTTGCGCGCCTCAGGTACACGGCGCGGTTTTTGATCGCCTGACCGAAGCTCGGCACACAGTCGAGATCGAGATGCACTCAGTCACGGACAACCCTCTCGTCTCCGGCGGACGCGTGATTTCGGGAGGGAATTTCCACGGCCAGGCGCTCTCATTTGCCTTCGACTCAGCCGCGGGAGCTCTCACCGCGCTTGCCAATATCTCCGAGCGCCGCACCTTTCAGGTCACCGCGGGGCAAGCGCCGCGTCTAAAACCTTTTTTGACGAATGACGCCGGTGTGGAGTCCGGCTACATGATCGCCCAGTATGTCGCCGCAGCGCTCGCGTCCGAGAACAAGACCCTGGCCCACCCCGCATCGGCCGACTCGATCCCGACTTCCGCGAACAAGGAAGATTTCGTGAGCATGGGCATGTGGTCGGCGCTCAAGCTCAAGCGCGTGGTCTGGAACGCGGCCCAAGTGGTTGCTATCGAGCTGGTCTGTGCGGCCCAGGCTATCGAATTCCATCGCCCACTTCGATCGGGCGCCGGTGTTGAGAAGGGCCTGGCGATACTGCGTTCAAAAGTGAAGGCGACCAGGCGCGATGAAGTCCTGTCCGGCCGCCTGGAAGATGCCCGCGAAATGGTCTTGTCCGGCGCTTTCGACGCGGCCTAGTATGCGCACGATCCGGGCGCAGCGCGGCAATAAGATTTCCTGCAAGGGTTGGCACCAGGAAGCCGCCCTGCGCATGCTGATGAACAATCTCGACTCCGAGGTCGCTGAGCGTCCCGGAGATCTCGTCGTCTACGGCGGACGCGGCAAGGCGGCGCGCAATTGGGCCTGTTACGACGCGATCGTCAAATCCTTGAGGACGCTTGGTAACGACGAGACCTTGCTGGTCCAGTCCGGCAAGCCCGTCGCGGTGATGAAAACTCATGACCAGGCGCCGCGCGTACTGATTGCCAACTCGAATTTGGTCGGCAAATGGGCTACTTGGGAGCATTTCGACGAACTCGATAAAAAAGGGCTAATGATGTACGGCCAGATGACCGCGGGGTCGTGGATATACATCGGTACCCAAGGCATTCTCCAAGGCACTTACGAAACTTTTGCCGCCGCCGCGAAGCGGCATTTCGGCGGATCTTTGTCTGGGCGGCTTGTCGTTTCGGCCGGTCTGGGTGGCATGGGCGGAGCTCAGCCTTTGGCCGCGACCATGAATGGTGCGGTTTTTCTTGGCGTCGAAGTCGATGCGTCCCGACTTCGCTTCCGGTTGAAGACCGGATATTTGGATTGCATCGAAGAGAATTTGGACAAGGCGCTGGAGCGAGTGATCCGGGCTAAACAGAAGCGCCAATCTATTTCCGTTGGTCTGCTTGGGAACGCTGCCGAAATCATTCCCGAATTGGCAAAACGACGCATTGAAGTGGATATTTTGACGGATCAAACGTCCGCTCATGACCCGCTTTACGGATATATACCGAAGGGATATACGTTAGAGCAGGCTGCTTCACTGAGGAAAAAAGATTCGAAGGAGTATGTGAAGCGCTCCATTCGGTCGATGGGACTTCATGTCGAGGGCATGCTCGCCCTCCAAAAACAAGGGACGATTACTTTCGACTACGGCAACAATATCCGCGCCCGCGCCGTCGAGGCGGGGGTCAAAAATGCCTTCAACATCCACGGCTTCGTTCCCGAATACATCCGCCCGTTGTTTTGCGAAGGCAAAGGCCCTTTCCGTTGGGCGGCCTTGTCCGGCGATCCTGAAGATATCCGGAAGACGGACCGAGAAGTGTTGGCGGCATTTCCCAAAAACGAATCCCTTCGACGCTGGATCGACCTCGCCGGTAAACGCGTCGCGTTTCAAGGGCTTCCCGCCCGCATCTGTTGGCTTGGCTACGGTGAACGCGCCGAATTCGGGCGCCGTTTGAATTGGCTCGTGCGCAAAGGCAAGGTCGCAGCGCCCATCGTCATCGGCCGCGATCATCTCGACGCCGGTTCGGTGGCCAGTCCCAATCGCGAGACCGAAGCCATGCGCGACGGCTCGGACGCCGTGGCTGACTGGCCAATTCTCAATGCGCTCGTGTCCACCGCCTCCGGCGCATCTTGGGTCAGCTTCCACCACGGTGGAGGCGTCGGCATGGGCTATTCACTCCATGCGGGCCAGGTTATTGTCGCCGACGGCACGTCCGCGATGGACGAGCGTTTGACTCGTGTGCTGACCAACGATCCCGGCATAGGTGTTGTCCGCCACTTCGACGCTGGTTATCCCGAAGCCAAAGCTTTCGTCCGCAAAAATCCTTCGATCAAAATCCCGATGAGATAGGAGCCAGTTTAGGATCATGCGATTTATTGCCGTTTTGATGTTCGCCGGATTCGCCGCGCACGGCGCGTGGGCGAAATCCCCCGGTTTTATTCGACGAGAGAGTAGTGTTGACCGTGTGGCTTGCAAATCGGCCAATGGAGTAACGACCATATTCATCGAAATCAGATCGAGTACGACGATCAAATGTGATTGGCAGAGGAAAGGGCAAGACATGAGCGCAAAAGGTTCTTGCGTGACTCGGATCAATCTCGCGAAGAAAGCCGGGGCCGTATGCCAAAAATATCTTACGGTCGCAAGAAAACCCGCGATCTACTTATATCCGAAGAAACCCATGCAAGTCGACGTCAAGCTTTCTTTCCATGGGAAATTGACCGTCACATACCCGGACTACGATTCCGCAAAAGGCGGGTGGACCGTCAAAGCGTTTCCCGACGGCCAATTGATCAATGCGGCGGACGGGAAGACCTACTCATATATATTTTGGGAGGGGACTCCGTCGGAGGGCGCGTCCTACGACCTTTCGACCGGATTTGTCGTCGCCGCCGCCGACACCAAGTCTTTTTTACAGAAAACCCTGCCGGAACTGGGACTGATCCCGAAGGAATACAGCGAGTTCATCGTCTACTGGCTGCCGATACTCCAGAAAAATCCGTACAATCTCATTCACTTCGCCGGCGCAGACTATGAAAAAACCGCGCCGCTCCAAGTGACGCCGAAGCCGGATTCGGTATTGCGTGTTTTTATGGTGTACATGCCGTTGAAATTGCCCATTCAAGTCAAACCCCAGGCGATCGTGTCGTTCAAAAGGACCGGATTTAGCGTGGTGGAATGGGGCGGACTCGGGCTAAACTAAAGAGGTGACTTATGGCCAGCGATTATTCCTTTGACGCCGTTTCCGACGTTGATCTCAATCTGGTCTCCGAAGTCGTCGCCGTCGCGATGAAGGAGATCGCCAACCGTTTCGACTTGAAAGGCGCCAACGCGTCGATTGAGCTTGTGCAAAAAGACAAGAAGCTTATCGTGCGCGCCGCCGACGAGTACAAGGCCGAACAGGTCTACGATGTCTTATTGACCCGCCTGGCAAAGCGCGGCCTGCCGCTTAAGAACTTCACCAAGGGCAAGGTTGAAGCCGCCCTGGGCCAGACCGGGCGCGTCGACGTCGCCATCGCCTCCGGTATTCCGACCGAAAAGGCCAAAAAAATCCAACAGGCCATCCGCGATGCCAAGCTGAAGGTAAACGCCCAAATCCAAGACGGCCAGCTGCGTGTCTCCAGCAAGTCCAAGGACGAACTCCAGGCCGCCATGCAGATGTTGCGTTCGGGAACTTGGGAGTTGGACCTGCAGTTTAAGAACTTCCGTTAAAGTTTACAGAGCTTGGGCGCGCGCCAAGGCCTGAGTCCAAGGCAAAATCTCAATTCCGGTCGCGAGTTTTCGGGGCGTATGATCGTTTAGCGACGCCACAATCAGCGGGACTTTGGGAAAGCGGGCGTGAAAGGCGCGGTAGGTCTGTGGGCTGATTTGGCCCTGGCCGGTTTTGCATTCGATCGCCAATAGTGGTCCGTGACCGCCCGTGATCAGAACGTCGACTTCGTGGCTTCCTTCCCGCCAGAAAGAGAACTCGTGGTCTTTGTTGGCGTAATCCCTCAGCCGGCGGAGTTCACGCACAAACCAGGCCTCAAAAAGGAACCCCATTTCGTCCGGAGTGGGGGAATCGTTCAGGCGGTTTTGGAGAGCGCGGATCACCCCGCAGTCAAAAAAATAAAACTTAGGGCGCGCTTTTTTACGTTCGCTCCGGTCCCAAGGCCATAAAAAATCTCCCAGCAAGGTGTCTTCCAGGATCGAGTAGTACTCTTTGACCGTGCTGGCGGGCACGGAGCATTCGCGAGAGATGTTGGCAAATTCCAGGACCTGAGCGTTGCCTTGAACCGCCACCTGTAGAAAACGCTGGAACGCGCCGATGTTTCGGGTCAACGCTTCCGACTGTATTTCTTCTTTGATGTAGGTCGTGGAGTAAGACCGCAGAAGAGATTTTGCCTCTTCGGCGTCTTGATCCGCTAAATATTGCGACACCTTGGGAAGCGTACCGAAGTGGCAGGCATTCTGGATATTGAAATACCCGCCTAATTCAACGTTGGTTAAAGGATGGAGCTTGATGTCTTTTGCGCGCCCGCCAAGAAGGTTCGCCCCGCCGCGCTTCAATTTGCGTGCGCTTGAGCCGGACAGAATAAACCGCAGATGTTTCTCTTCGATGCCCTTTTGGACATAGTCGAGAAGCGCCGGGACGCGTTGCACCTCATCTAAGATGACCAAGGCCGTCGGTTTTAAGGCGGAGAGCTGCTCCCAGAATAGGCGCGGACTTTGCCGGAGTGTGAGCTCTATTTCCGGATCGAGAAGGTCAACGTATAGATCAGCCGACAATTCTCGCAGCAAGGAAGTTTTCCCGGTCATTCGGGGGCCGAAGAGGAAGGCAGATCGAGGCAGTGGGGTCAGGTGGAGGGTGCGCTTGAAAAGCATTAAATATATATAACATGTACATATTATTTAATCAAGTTAAATAACATTTACATATTATTTAAAATTACTCGACACATAGTTCAATGCTCAAAGACTTATCGCGTGGTGAATGTGGCCAACGCCGCCGCCGGGCAGGGAGGAACGAATATTTGTGCGGCGTTGGAGAAAAAACTACCGGACTTCATGGGTTCGCGCGTTGCGCGTGGCGCCAAGATCAAGAGTAAGGTATTGGTCACTGGCGGCGCCAACCAAGGTTCCATCGTTCGCGACGGCACCGAATGGACGACCACGGAGAGGATGAAAACAATATTAGCCCAGTACGCGGCAGCGGGAATCGAGGTCGCCACCCTGAACGGTCCCCATCAGCATTTCGTCCGCATCAATGCCATGCGCAGCGAGGACATCGCCGAAACGCTCGCGAAGCTGGCGGAGCTCAGCGGACGCGGCGCACGAATCCCCGATGGCGAGCTAAATGGCATCTTGCGGATTACTCCACCCAAATGAAGACGACGGGCTGACCGGGGCCCGATTTCGTAGAATTGGGCTCCATGGCGACCTTAGTCCTACATGCGCGACAGCTTCTGACAATGGGAGGGACAGAGTCGCCGCGCGCGGGGAAAAATAAGGCCTCGACTGGACTTTTACGCGACGGGGCGGTGTTGATCGAGGCGGGGCGAATACTTGCCGCGGGACCCAAAGAGCGTGTGCTTCAACATCCTCAGGCACGCGCAGCAAAAACGATCAGCGCTCACGGGCATGTGGTGACCCCCGGATTCGTCGACGCTCACACTCATCCGGTCTTCGCCGCACCTAGGCTCGATGATCACGAGATGCGCGCGGCGGGGGCCAGTTACCAGGAAATCGCCAGCCGCGGCGGCGGGATTTTGCAGACCGTCAATAGCGTGCGCGGAACGTCCGAAGGGGATTTGGTCGCAGGATTGCGTAAGCGTTCCCTGGATTTTTTGGCGTGCGGGACGACTACGATCGAGGGAAAATCCGGCTATGGGCTCGACCTCGATAACGAGCTCAAAATGCTACGCGCGATGCGCACGGTCAGCGAGATGGGTCCGCTCGAAATCGTGCCGACCATGCTTGCCGCGCATGCCTTGCCGCCCGAGATGGCGGGGCGGAAATCGGAATACTTGGACCGGGTGTGCTGGGACATGATTCCGCAGGCCGCCTCCGGCGGACTCGCTAAATTCGTTGATATATTTTGCGAAGCAAATTATTTTGATTTGGCCGATCTTGAGCGCGTGGCCACGGCGGCGAAATCATCCGGACTCGCGCTCAAGGTCCACAGCGAACAATTGACCAGAATGGGGAGCTTCCCGGAGTCACTCAAGTTGGGCGCGGTCTCCGTCGATCATTTAGACCTCGCCGATCCGAAGCATTTTGCCGATTTGGCCGTCGGGCGCACCGTCGCCTGCCTCGTTCCCGGCTCAAATTACTTCTTAAACAAGCCTTATCCGAACGCGCGGGGGCTGCTCGATGCCGGGGCGGCGGTGGCATTGGCCACCGACTATAATCCGGGAACATGCCCCTGCTGGGATATGCGCGCGATCATTTCGATCGCCTGCACCCAGATGAAAATGACGCCGGCCGAGGCCTTGGTAGCGGCGACGATCAACGGGGCTCACGCGGCTGGCGTGGCGGTGACCCACGGGTCGCTTGAGCCGGGAAAAGTCGCCGACCTAGTTTGCCACGATGTCGAGGATTGGCGGGAACTCGCCTACTGGTTCGGTTCACCCAAAATTCGCTGGACGATGAAGCGCGGCGAGATCGTTTCTGGGACGGCATGAAGGTCCTGCTCTTCGACATCGACGGAACGTTGATTCGCGCCGGCGGGTCGGGGCGCAAGGCGCTTAACCGCGCGGCCGAATCGCTGTACGGCGTGGCCAATGCCTGCTCGGAGTTATCGCTTGCCGGGCGCACTGATCTTTTTAATTTCGGCGAGGCATATCGCTTTGCCACCGGGAAAAAGGCGTCGGCGGCGGAGGTCGAGAAGCTGCATTTAGAGTACCTGAAGCATTTGCCGTTTTATGTGCGCTCCGCCCTCCGCAAGGGGGCGTATGAGATCCCGGCCGGGCTGGAAGTCCTGCTCAAGCGCCTGAGTCAAGATAAGCGCGTTTTGCTGGGTCTGGGAACTGGAAACATGGAAAAAGGCGCACGCATCAAGCTCGAGCCGTCGGGCTTCAATAAATATTTTTTGTTCGGCGGCTACGGGTCGGACTCGTTCCATCGCCATGCGCTGCTGATGAAAGCCGTCTCCCGGGCCAAGAAATTATCGACCGGCCCAATTCAAAAGCGCGATGTGTATGTGATCGGGGACACGCCCTTCGACGTGTCCGCCGGGAAGAAAGCGGGCTTCAAGACGGTGGCCGTCGGTACGGGATTCGCCGATTGGTCGCAGTTGAAAGCCGCAAAGCCGGACCACTTAGCGCGCGATTTCAAGGACCTTCATAAATGGCTGAACTGGTTCGAGCTGAGCTAAAGTCCGCGGCGGACGCCTCCGCGCTGGCCGAGAAGGTCGCGGCAGCGGCCCCGCGCGCATTGATGCCAACCCATCGTCGGGTCTCGATTTTGAACGCGGTCGCCGCCGCGTTGGAACGTGACACGGAAACTTACGCGCGGCTGATCGTTGAGGAAGTCCAAAAACCGTTAAAAGACGCGCGTCGCGAAGCGACCCGCGGGGCGATGACGTTTCGATTGGCGGCAGAAGAAGCCTCAAGGCAGCGCGGCGAAGTCCTTCCGCTAGACCTGGACGAAGCGTCCGAAGGGCGTTGGGCGATCGCCCGTCGCTTTTCGCGCGGTCCGGCACTATTCATCACCCCGTTCAATTTTCCGCTGAATCTTGTTGCGCACAAAGTCGCGCCCGCCGTCGCCGTCGGTCTGCCCTTTGTCCTGAAGCCCGATCCGCGTGGCCGGCGTACCGCCGCCAAGCTTCTTGAGACGTTAATAGTCGCGGGGTGGCCAGTTGACGCGGCCATTCTCGCCGAAGGCGAGATCGCCGCCATCGAGGCGCTGGTGTCAGACGATTGTTTAAAAATACTCTCGTTCACCGGCTCGAGCAAGGTCGGCTGGCACTTAAAATCTCTCGCCGGGAAGAAACATTGCGTGCTTGAACTGGGCGGCGATGCGGGAGTGTTTGTCGGCGCCGACGCGGACCTTCCGTGGGCCGCCGCGCGCTGCGCGTGGGGGGCCTACTCTTATTCGGGCCAAAGCTGTATCTCGGTGCAGCGTATTTTTGTCGAAAAGGCGGTTCATTCGGAGTTCCGTAAATTGCTCGTGCAAAATATCGCGGAGCTAAAGTCCGGTGACCCTGGCGACGAGGCGACCGACGTGGGGCCGTTGATTGATGAAGCGGCGGCGACGCGCGTCGAGAATTGGATCAAGGAGTGCGTCGCCGCAGGCGCCAAGCTTTGGGCCGGCGGTCCGCGACGCGGGGCGTTTTTACCGCCGGCGCTGCTGGAAGGTGTTCCGGTGGACGCCAAGCTCGCCTGTGAAGAGGCTTTCGGTCCCGTCGCGATCTTGGAAGCTGTCGATTCTCGAGAGCGCGCTCTCGAGTGCTTGGGGCAAAGCCGCTATGGCCTGCAAGCCGGGATTTTCACGAATGATTTGGCGTTTGTCCATCGTGCCCATGCGCGGTTGCCGGTCGGTGGCATCATCGTCAATGACGTTCCAGCTTGGCGCTCCGACGCGATGCCCTACGGAGGGCAAGGCGATTCGGGGCTGGGACGCGAAGGTGTGCGCTCGGCGATGGAAGAATACACGGAAGTGCGGACCTTGGTGATGTCGTCGTGAGGGGGAGGACGCTATGAATCAACTTGTGGAATGCGTACCCAATTTTTCGGAAGGTCGCGACAAGGCGAAGGTTCAGAAAATTGTCGACGCAGCTAAATCCGCCGGTGTGACGATTTTGGACGTGGAGACGGACGCAGATCACCACCGCTGCGTGCTGTCCTTTGTGGGAGCCCCGTCCGTGTGTGTGGAGGCGTGTGTTCGCGTTGCCAAGGCGTCTTGCGAGCTTATCGATCTGACGGGTCATAAAGGCGAGCATCCGCGCATGGGTGCTGTTGACGTCATCCCGTTTATACCCGTCTCAGGCATCACCATCGAGGAGTGCGCGCGGCTGGCCGAGACGTGTGGTAAGCGCATCGGCGACGAACTCAAGATTCCTGTTTTTCTTTACGATCATGCAGCGCGCCGGCCGGAGCGCAAAGATCTGGCGAACGTTCGGAAAGGGCAGTTCGAGGGATTGCGTGACTTGATCGGGAAAGACGAAAGTCGGCGACCTGATTTCGGCCCTAATCTGATCCACCCCACGGCGGGCGCTGTCGCAGTCGGAGCGCGGCAGCAAATCGTCAATTTCAATTTGAATTTGGACACCAACGACATGATTGTGGGCAAGGATATAGCCAAACGGCTGCGCGCGTCGGGAGGGGGCCTGCCCGCGGTACGGGCCAAGGAAATAGAGCTTGCTTCGCGTAAACAAGTGCAGATTTCGACCGTGCTGACCGATTACAAGAAGACCTCCATGAAAAAGGTTCTCGACACCGCAGCGAGACTCGCCGCTGAGCACCGCGCGGAAGTGAAATCCACCGAGATCGTGGGTCTATTGCCGAAGCAGTCCCTATTAGACTTCGCGCTCGAGACTTTGAACCTGGAAAATTTTTCGCCGGAGGTGCAAATTCTCGAAAACCGCCTGGAGGCGGTGGGCGCCACCAAGTCGATGGTCGGCTGGCACGAATCCGGACGTTTATTAGGAGAAGCCTTGGCCAATACCGACGCCACTCCCGGAGGCGGATCGGCCGCGGCCATTTCGGCCGCGATGGGCTGCGGCCTCGGTCAGATGGCGATTGGAATCACTCTTAAATCGAAAAAACTGGACCCCACTAAAAAACCGGAACTCCAGCGTGCGCATACGGCTTTGGGCGAGATGAGGGCGCGTTTTGATGTTCTCGCCGGCGACGACGCAACCGCTTTTGATCGGTTCATGGCGACGATGGGCCTGCCCAAGGAAGATACGTCGCGTCCGACTAAGATGCAGGAAGCACTCAAACACGCCGCGGATGTGCCGTTGACCACGGCTCAGCAGGCAGTCGGCGCTCTTGCCATGGCGAAGGCAGCGGCGCCCTTGGCTGGAGAAGCGGTTGCGTCCGACATTAATTGCGCGATCCATCTGCTGAAAGCGTCCGTTCTTTGCGCGGCCGAAAATGTCCGCATCAATCTCGGCGGCATCAAGGATGCGGCGGTGGTCAAGGATTTGGAAAACCGATTGACGAAGGCTTTGGCAGCGGTGAAATGAACAGAGCTAGGATGGCGCGCCCTTAAAGGGCGATGATGAGCGCGCCGAAGATGATGAGCGCGCCGCCCAGCGCCTCAGGGGCACTCGGATAGACACCGAAAAAGGCCATGCTGACGATAACGGAGCACAGCGTTTCTCCGGGAGACATCAGCGCGATCCAGATCGGCGACACCAGGCGTGAAGCCACTTGGCTCAAGGTATGGCCGATCAAGGTGGGTACGATGGCCAACACCGCCACGGCTGCGTAACCCTGCGGACCTGGCGCTATGAACGCATGCGCCTCCCGGGGCATGACGGCGGCGGCAAAAATCAGCGCTAAAAGCGTCGCAGAGGCGTAAATCATCGCGGCCAAGGATAGATCACGTTGCGTTTGGGTCAGCGAGCTGGTCGCGGCATCGGCGTCGGCTTTGAGGTCGCGATTGACCGCGTAATAAAGCGCGTAGACGATCACGGCGGCCACGGCCAAAGCATCGCCGTACCAGCTATGGCGCGCACCTAACGTCGGGGCGTCCGCAGTAACAGCGCGGCTGCCAAAGCCCACGCAGAGAGCTCCCGCAATCGCCACGGTGATTCCGCCCAGCTGGCGGGGCGTCGGGCGGATGCCGAAGAAAATGAAACCGGCCAGGACGATTGCCACCGGCTCGAGAGCGACCAGCGTCACCGCAGCGGGAAGTGTGGTGTAGGCAACACCTCCGACAAACAACAGGAAATGAAGGCCGAGCAATGCTCCCGCCAGGACCGCTTTGCGGCGTCCGCTCCATGACAGCGACGTCCAGAATGTCGTGATGCGGCCGCGCAGGAACAGCGCGAGAATAAGCGCCGCTCCGCCGCAGCGACCCGCGACGACGAGCGAGACCGGAAGTTCCCGTAGTGCCACCGCGCAAGCGGGACTACCGCTGCCCCAGGCCAGGGAGGTCAATAAAGCAATGAGCCAAGGCTCGCGGGTCAAACGCATGGAAAGGGATTAAGTCGAGACTTTAGAGCGCAGGCGATTTTTGAGCGCCTCGAACTGATCCCATAAGGCCTTCGGCAGGCGCGATCCGAATTGGTCGAAGAATTTCTTGACGCCGTCAAGTTCGGCGGTCCATTCGTCGGCCTTGACGGAGAGAAGCTTGTCCATGACGCCGGAGGGGAGATCCAAGCCCTTAAGATCGAGCGCGTCCAGTGTGGGAAGGTGGCCGATGGGCGTCATCTCGGCTTTTCCCTCGCCGCGGGTGCGGGCCAGGATCCATTCCAAGACGCGCAGGTTTTCGCCGTAGCCGGGCCACAGGAATTTTCCTTTTTCGTCCTTGCGGAACCAATTGACGTGAAAAATCTTCGGTGGTTTGGAGGCCCGACGTCCCATCTCGATCCAATGGCCGAAGTAATCGCCCATGTTGTAGCCGCAGAAGGGGAGCATCGCCATTGGGTCGCGGCGCACCTCGCCGACCGCGCCCATCGCCGCGGCGGTGCGTTCCGAGGCGACGGTCGCGCCTAAATAAACGCCATGGTTCCAGTCTAATGATTCGAACACCAAGGGGGCCAGGCGTTCCCGGCGGCCGCCGAAAATGATCGCGGAAATGGGAACGCCCTTGGGGTCTTCCCATTTCGGGGAGATGGAGGGACATTGTTTGGCTGGGGCGGTGAAACGACTGTTCGGATGGGCGGCGAGCAGAGGCTTGCCGTCCTTGTCCTTGAGCCCGGGCTTCCAGGGTTTGCCGTCCCAAGACGTTCCGGAAGCAGGTGGCGCGCCTTCGCCATCCTCCCACCACACCGACAGGTCGTCGCCCAGAAGAACGTTGGTGAAAATCGTGTTTTTGGCGATGGTTTTGATCGCCGTGGGGTTGCTCTTTGAATTTGTGCCCGGGGCCACGCCAAAGAAACCCGCTTCGGGATTGCACGCCCACAGCCGCCCGTCGTCGCCCACGCGCAGCCAGGCGATGTCGTCGCCGACCGTCCAAACCTTGTAGCCCTTCGCCTTTAGGCCTTCCGGGGGGATCAACATCGCCAAATTGGTTTTGCCGCAGGCCGACGGGAAGGCGGCGGTCACATACTCGATCTTGCCATCCGGATGCTCAATGCCCAAAATCAGCATGTGCTCGGCCAGCCAGCCTTCTTGTTTGGCTTTCCAAGAGGCGATGCGCAACGCCAGGCATTTCTTGCCCAGCAAAGCGTTGCCGCCGTAAGCCGATCCTACTGACCAAATGGTGTTGTCTTCGGGGAAATGCAAGATCATGCGATGTTCGACGGCGACGTCTGCGCGCGAATGCAGGCATTTGGTGAATTGGCCGTCAGTGCCGATGGCGTCCAAAACGGGCTGGCCGACGCGCGCCATGATGCGCATGTTGATGGCCACATATATGGAATCGGTGAGCTCCACGCCGATTTTAGAGAACGGGGAGCCGATCGGCCCCATGGAAAAAGGAATGACGAAAAGTGTGCGGCCCTTCATGGAGCCCTTGAAAAGTTCCTGGGCCTTGGAATAGCCTTCCTCAGGCGACATCCAGTTGTTGGTCGGACCGGCGTCTTCCTTATTTTTCGTGCAGATATACGTCAAATGTTCGGTTCGGGCAACATCGTTGGTGTTGGACCGGCTATAGAAGGAGCCGGGATGCTTTTCGGGGTCCAGCGGGATCAGGAATCCGCGAGCGACCGCGCGCTTCTCAAGGCGAATGCGCTCTTCGTCGCAGCCGTCCATCCAGTAAACTTGATCGGGCTCGCAGGTCTTGGCGACCTCGTCGACCCATGCCTTCAATTTTTCATGGCGGCAGTTGGTCATCGCCTCTATTCTACCAACACGCCCCCCAGTAGGTGTTGATGAGAATCAATTTCTGAGGCTTCAAATTATGGGGCTTTCAGACGCCGGCGCACCAGGGATGCGCGCAGGGTGTCGCGGTCTCGTGCGGAGAGGACTTTCTGTGCGAGTAGGTCTAAATGCGCGGGCTGCGTGGTTAGGGTCAATTCATTCAGAAGCGCCAAGTCGGCCGGCAATTTCCAGCCCAAAGCCAACCCCAGGCGCAATCGTGAAAGATGTTGCTGTCCCTCCTCGAAGGCGAGCAGACGCGCATGAGTGAGTAGCCCAAGCGAACGGTGCACCTCATCTTCGAGCTTCGTTTTACCCGATCCTGTCGACAGCGCCTCGCGCGCCTCTTTTTCGCGCGAGACCACAGCGGCGACCGAGCGCTCCAGTGCCGCCAGAATTTCGCCTTCGGTGCGGCCAAACCCCGTCGCGTTCGAGAGTTGGAAAAAGTCGCCGATCACGCGCGTGCCCTCGCCGTACAGCCCGCGCGCGACCAGGCCCGCGCGAGTCAGACCGTCCATCAGGCGTCCGATCGTGCCCGTGAGCGTTAGTCCGGGGAGATGGACCAAGCAAGAGGCGCGCATTCCCGTGCCGAGGTTCGTCGGACAGGCGGTTAGGTAACCCAGGTCGTCGCGAAAAGCGAAATCCAGGCCCGCCGATAGCCCGTCGTCGAGACGGTCGACGGCCGCGTGAGCGTCGCGCAGGCGTAGTCCGGGGAGAAGGGCCGCCAGGCGGAGGTGATCTTCTTCGTTGACCATGGCCACGAGCGATTCACGTTCTCCGACGATGACCGCACGGGATGCGGGATGCTCAGCTAATCCCGGACTGATCAAGTGCCGCTCGACCAAGAATTGACGGTCTGTGTCGTCAAGGTCGGCCAGCTTGAAAAACGCGGAATCCTTGAGACCGGCCGAACGCGCAGCCGCAAAAACCGTGTCCAGCACGCGCTTGAGTCCCGCGGCGGCGAGGTGGGAGGGGAAGGGCATGCGCAAATTACGCGCCAGGCGCACGCGCGTGCTGAGAACGACGGCATGCTCAGGTCCCTCGGCTTCCGCCCAGCCGGTGCGAAAGCGCAACATGGTCTGCAGCTGCATGGACTTTAACGCCTCCCTGGGGTTTTGCCCCGGTGTTGATAGGCGCCCGCGTGGACCCGGGGCAAAAGGTCCTTCACTTGTCCGGCGAAATGCTCGTAGCATTGCGGGCAGCCGAATCGGCCGCTTTGTTTGAACTCAGTGAATGAAGTCCGACAACCAGGGCAACGTCCGGAATGGACTCGTGCCCGAGAGGTCAAGCCCGCGAGGGCGGACATCAATGCGTCGACGCCGCCCGCCGGCTCGAGGTGCGAAGCACAGGTCGAGCACAGCGCGGTTTTCTGGACCTTATTGTTGGAAACCGTCTGTATCAGGACCGTCGCTTCGCGTTGGCCGCAGGATTGGCAAATCATCGAGTTGATTATACGAATGGTATGATTACGTTTACATGAGACTCCCGGGTCTTGATTTGCCTTTGGGCACCCTGTGGTGCGTCGGCCGCAACTACGCCGAGCACGCGCGCGAACTGGGCCACGAGACGCCGACCTCGCCGGTGATTTTCCTGAAGCCGGCCTCTTCGGTGATTTTTTCCGGCGGGAATTTGCGCCTGCCGCCGGACTCAAAGCGCGTCGATCATGAAGTCGAACTGATCGTCGCGCGCACCATCGACGGGTCTCTGCGCATGGCCGTCGGCGTCGATTTCACCGCGCGCGATATCCAAGACGATTTGAAGCGCAAGGGGCTGCCGTGGACGCTCGCCAAGGGCCGACCCGGGTTCGCCGCGATCGGGCCTTTCGTGCCGGCCGTTCTGCCCACTCATCTCACGTTGTCGGTCAATGGGACCGTCCGCCAAAAAAGCTCGACAGTGGAGATGATCTTTTCCGTGCCCGAAATTTTCTCCTATTTGGACGAGACCTACGGCCCAGCCGCGGGCGACATCGTTTTCACCGGAACCCCGGCCGGCGTCGGGCCGGTCGTCGCCGGCGAGTCCATCGAGGCGATGTTGGGTGAAGGCGCCTCGCGCCTGACGTTGACGGTCGGCGGCTAACCCTTGACGCCGGCTCGCGCGGCCATTAAGATCAACCCATGATACACGGACTCGCCGTCGCCTTCTTCTTCGTCGGAGTAAAAAGCGCATACGCGGGACAATTGCACGTCGAAACTTACGGATTCGCTGAAGTGGCGCGGGTGACGGGCTTCGCGTTGGCGGCGACCGTGTTGGCGGTCGACGCGGCCAAGCATTCGATCAAGATCATCGTCCGCAAGATCTGGGTCGCGCCGAAGAAAGAGGCGGACGAATACCGGGTCGGCGACACCTACGACGTACCGCTATACCAAGGAGTCGTTTGGACGAATCCGAATAAATCCCCGATTGAACGTCGGCTCCTTGGTTTTCTGTCGTTAGAGGATATAAAGCCCGGAAAGTACGTGATCGTCGCCGGAAATCCGCCCGAAGCGGTGGCCGACAACCCTACGAATCGCCGGAAGGCCGACATCCTGATCGGCGCCGCGGAAGACTATGCGAAGGCCGCTTCGGATAAAGAACTCGCGTTCGATCTCCACGACGAAGATTTAATGCAGGTGGCTTATGACGCGCTCAAAGCGCGCGGACGCCTCGAGGCGCGGTTGATCGTTGAAAACGGAAACAAGGCGACGCGGGCGATCTTGATCAATCACCATTTGCTGCAGCTCACGCCGGCCGAAACGGGCCAGTTCCTGGCCGCCGCGCACCCGTTATTTGCGAACGGCGGTAACCGTCCGTCGCTGCATGACCTGATTTATACCCTTTCGAATAGAATGGACACGACTTTCCTCGCGGAAATGGGGGAATTGACCGACCTCCTCGACCCAAACATCCCGGACGACCTTGGAAGCGCTGCGAACGCGTTTTCAGGCCTCAGCCGGCTCTTCAAGACGCGGACAGTGGCCGTTCCCGGTACCGAGAGATTTTCCGAGGCGTTCATCTGTTATCACGCGACGCACCCCCCTTATGTCCAACCTGAGGAAATTCCTCTTTTCATCGCGCACCTGCCCGAAGCGGCGAAAATGGATTTTTACAAGAAAATGCTGGCCTCCGTCTTCGCGCGCACCCATAAACCGCTGGCCAAGGGCGACATGTTCGATCAACGGTTTCTCAAGGTCGTTTGCGACGCCGTCGAAGCGGTGCCCGCACGCGAGGCGGTAGAGCTGCTCAAGCTCGTCGACATCGATGCAGTGAGCGTTATATCGGACAAGCGCGTCGCCGCCGAGACGGCCGCGCGCATGGCCAAGGCGATCGTCGGCAAATATCCGGATGAGGCCGCGAACGTCGCCGCGGTCGTGGGTCCCATCCTGGCCAAAGTCCCGCGCAACCCCTAATTCAGTTCGATGCCGACCGGACAGTGGTCGGAGCCCATAACTGCCGGCTCGATGAACGCCTTCTTCAGCCGCGGCCGCAGGTTTTCGCTGATGAAAAAATAGTCGATGCGCCAGCCGACGTTGCGATCGCGGGCGCGCGAAACCTGGTCCCACCAGGAGTAGTGCTCGGGGCCTTTCTCGAATTCACGGAAGGTATCGATGAAGCCACCGGCGAGCAGGCGGTCCATCCACGCACACTCTTCGGGTAGGAAGCCGGAGATTTTGCGGTTTTCTTTAGGACGGGCCAAGTCGATGTCCTTGTGGGCGGTGTTCACGTCGCCGCAAATGACGATTTTATCGTCGCCACGCTTGCGGTAGCGGGGGATGACGTCGCCGAGGAACGCCTCGTAAAAATCCATCTTGAACTTGAGTCGGATGTCGTCGCGTTTGCCGTTGGGAAAGTAGATGTTGAACAGCGTGATGTCGCCGTGCTTGGTCGCCAGGACCCGGCCCTCGTTGTCGAAGTCGGGGAGGGTGAAGCCGCGCTCGACCTTCGTCGGGGCGGTTTTGGAGAAGGTCGCCACACCGGAATAGCCTTTCTTTGCGCCCCAATGCCATTCACCGTGATAGCCGAGCGGATGGATGACGTCCGGCGTCAATTGCTCAGGCCAGGCCTTGGTCTCTTGGAGGCAGACGACGTCGGCCTTTTCGGCCTTAAACCAATCGCCAAATCCTTTTTTCCAGACGGCTCGCACGCCGTTGACGTTCCAGGAAACGAGCTTCATCGCAAGCCTACTTCGACTTGACGGCCTCGTACACCGGCGTTCCGGTCGAGTTCGCGTATTCGCGGAAGTGTTTGATCAGCTGCCGGGTCATGGGTCCGGCTACGCCTTTGCCGATCACGCGGCCGTCGATCTTGACTCCGGCGATGACCTCGGCGCCCGTTCCGGTCAGGAAAACTTCGTCGGCCGCGTAAAGGTCGTAGCGCGGGAAATTGCGCTCGATGACCTTGATGCCGAGCTTTTCCTGGGCCAGCTCCATCACGACGGAGCGGGTGACGCCGGCGAGGATTCCGGCGGAGGTCGGAGGAGTGAAAATCTTGCCGTCCTTGATGAAGAAGATGTTGTCGCCGGAGCATTCCGAGACATGTCCGGTTGCGTTCAATAAAATGGCTTCTTGGGCTCCGGCCGCTGTGGCTTCCGCGCGCGCCAAAATGTTGGCGAGATAGTTCAGCGACTTGACCCCGGGGGTGACTTGATCCAGGCCCTTTTGGCGGATCGACGAGGTGACCAGCGTCAGGCCCTTGTCGTAGTACTCCTCGGGATACAATTCGATCTTGTCGGCGATGATGAAAAGGGTGGCGCCTTGCTTGCATTTGCGCATATCCAGGCCCAGGTCTCCGACCCCGCGGGTGACGACCAGCCGGATGTAGGCATCCTTGAGATTGTTCAGGCGCACCGATTCGACGACGGCCTTTTTGATCTCCTCGATGGAGTTGGGAAGTTTGAGCAGGATGGCGCGCGCCGACTCCTCTAAGCGTTGGAGGTGGTCGTCCAAACGGAAAATCCGGCCATTGTAGGCGCGGATGCCCTCGAAAATTCCATCGCCATAGAGTACCCCGTGGTCGAAAACGGAGATTTTGGCGTCTTCTTTTTCGCAGAACTTTCCATCCAGATAGATCTTCATTCGAGTGAGAATATCAAATTCAACGAAGTGCGCGTAGCCCGTCGGCTGAACTTAGCAATAGCATCTCGCGGTCGTTTGCGAGACGGGCTTTGATCAGGCGCAACGGCGCGCCGAATACCTCGTCATAGACCGGGTTTCCGGCGGCGTCGATGAGCAGCAGCCGCCAGCGGGGCACTCCCGTCGGCCCCGCCGCGAGGAGGGCCAGCAGCGGCTTGTCCGAGGCGGAGGCGCGCAGGCTTTCGGCAGAGATAAGGTGCATCGGTGGGAAGGGATATTCGAAAGTCGACTTGCCGTCTAGTCCCACGATACGCGCGGTCGTTCGCCCGATGACCAATTCGCGCGCGGTGGGCCAGTCGACCACGGCGACGGGGTCTTCGCGGATGCTAAGCGGGATTTGTCCTAAGATGACGCCGTTTTCATCCCAAATTTTGGCGCCGCCCCCGAACTCGCGGGTCACGATCCAAGCGGAGGAACTCTTGGTGCGAGGGGTTAGCGCCAAGATTTGGGGGGAGCGCGCGGGACGACTCCACACTGCAGCGCCATCCTTATCGAGGCGCAAGAAGGCGTTGCCGGTGGTCGCGTAAAACGCGGGCCCGTTTCCGTCAAGATCGGCCGGGAGTAAGGACGTCGGCGGGAGCTTTTCGTCCGGATGATAGTTCCAAAGGAGCTTTCCATCCAGCTCTCGAACCTCGGTATCTGAAAATCCACCGCCGGTCTGGACGAGGACCACGCGGCCCTCCATCCGGATGAGAGTCGAAAACCAATTCCACCGCACGTCGGGGCCAAAGCCGAAGCGGCCTTTCGGCGCCAAATTTTCCGCGTTATAAAGATCGGCGCCATGTTCGCCGATCACGGCGATTTCATCTCCGGAGCGGCCATCGAATTCCCCGGTCAGGTGCCAGCCCGGAACGCCCGAAACCAGCACCTTGCGAAATGCGTCTTCGCCCAGAATGACGCGCGGTTCGCCGATCGTTCGTAGTGCCGCGCGGCGCGAGGCTTGTGCCGTCGGCAATAGATCCGGCCGAGACAGTCCCACGCATAACAGGGCAAGCGCCGCCCCGAATGTTACCGCCGAAGCGGCCCGCAGCGCGGCGCTTGAGCCGCGCCACGCGTTGCCTAGCAGCTTGCCAGCTATGGCTCCGATCGGGAGTGCTACCGCCAAGATCAGACCCGGAGAGAAAAGCAGCCCCATAGCGGCAGTTGAGTGTTTTGCGAATAAGAAGATGCTCGCGCGCAGTCCGGCTTCTGCGGCGAGCGCGATCGCGCCGGCCCCGACGAAAATCCATGGGTCCCGCAGCCGTTTCAAGCGGCTTGCCGCCCATAAAACCACGTAGGGAGTAAAGCCCCAAAGTGTTACGCCGACGACAAAAGCCGAGGGCGCGCCCGCGGTGAGGTTGCTTCCCAAGACGAGGGCCATTCCGAGCAAGGCGAACACGGCGGCGACAAATTGGGTTCGGGTGGTCATGAGAACAAGGACACAAGAAGCTGTGCTAGGAGAATACGGGAAATCATCACCGCCGGGTATACCGCCGAATAGGCGATCGCGGACGCGTTCGACGCTTTGATGGAGTCGGCAAAACCCAGTGCCGTTCCGCTGTTCACGCTTCCCGCGAGTAGGCCGCACAACGTCATGAAGTTCATTCCGCGGTGCTTTCGCGCGTACCAGCCCACCACCAAGGGTGGGATCACGGTAATCAACAACCCGAGCCCCATCCAGGTGAGTCCCGGGCCGCCGATGATCACCTTGACCAAGCTGTCCCCCGAATTGAGGCCCACGCATGCCAAGAATATCACGATTCCGATTTCGCGTAAAACGAGACTCGAGTTTCGCGGCAGGTGCCAGCTCATTTTCCCGATGCTGCCGAAATGACTTAGGATCAGCGCGACGAGCAGCGGGCCGCCGGCGGCGCCAAGCTTAATCGGTGCGGCAAAGCCAGGGACCGGAATCGGCGTACTGCCCAGGATCACGCCCAAGGCGACGCCGATGAAGATCGGCAAGATCTGAGGTCGGCCCAGCGTGTCCATCGAATCGCCGAGCTCAAACGACACTCCCTCGATCGCGTCGGCTTCGCCGACGATCAGCAATTGGTCGCCGTACTGTAGTTTCAGATCGGATCCGGGAACAAATTCCACGTCGGGGCGCTGGATACGCGCGACCGTGACGCCATGAAAGTTCTGGATTTCGCCAATCGTGACGCCCACCGCTTTTTTATGGGTCACGACGATCTTGCGACTGACGAGGTTCGAGGGGATTTCCCGCAAGTCCTTGTCCGAGTCCGGGCCGATCAGGAGGCTGGCGGCGGCCACCGCGCGAGCCTTGCCCACCACACGCACGACATCGCCGACGCGAACGATCGTCGTGGGCGAGGCCAGGCGGACGTGACCGTCCTGTAAGATTCGGGTGATAACGACATTCGATTCCTCCAACATATGAATGGAGCGAATCGGTAGTCCATTGATGTTCGTGTTGCGGACTTCGAGGTCCTTGGCGATCGGGGCGTCGGCCGCGGCCTTCTGCGCCTCCAGGAACGCGCGCGCCTCGTCGGAAACATCGATGCGAAAGAAACGCTTGAGAAAAAGCATGCAGAAATTGACCCCTAAGATTCCAAACGGATAGGCGACCGCATAACCCAGGGCGGGCAGTTTCGATGCCTGGCGAGTGAGATCAGGAAGGGAGCTCAAAGATTGCTGTGCTGCCGCCAACGAAGGGGTGCTGGTGGTTGCGCCCGTCAACAATCCCACGGCCAACGGCATGTCCGCCAGTTTGAATATGATGATACCCGCGGTCATGGCGCCACCCATGGCGACGACGGCGCCTGCGAGAAGGTTTAGGTGCAGGCCCTGGTTTTGTAGCGAAGCGACAAACGAGGGACCCACTTCCAAACCGACCGAGTACACGAATAGAGCCAAAGCCGCGTCGCGCAAGAAAAATAACACTTTCTCATCGATGTTCGCCCCGTAGTGCGCGGACAGGATGCCGGTAAATAACACGCCGACGATGCCAAGACGGATACCCCGCACGCGCACGCCGCCAATTCCCAGCCCCGTTGCAATGACGATGCTTAGGACCAGGAGGTCATGCGCGACTGAGCCGGGGTCGATGAATTTCGTCATGGAATCAACGCAGGTGGCCGCCGTCCATGCGCAATACGCGGTCCGAGGCGCGGGCGAAAGGTTCATCGTGTGTGACGAGCACGACCGCGGCGTTTTTTTCGCGTGCCGCGCGGCGTAAATCGGCAAAGACTTTCGCCCCGTTTTCGGCGTCCAGATTTCCAGTCGGTTCGTCGGCGAGGATGACCGCGGGCGCGTTGGCCAGCGCGCGGGCGATTGCGGCGCGCTGGCGTTCTCCGCCGGACGTCTGGGAGGGGAAGCGATCGCGGAGTGCGGCGACCCCCAAGGAATCTAAAAGTCCCAATGCCCGATCATGCGCCGCCGATTCGGTTTCGGCGGATAAACCGCGCGCTTGGGCGATGCGCATCGGCATGAGCACGTTCTCAAACACGGTAAATTCTGGTAAAAGCGAGTCGAACTGAAAAACGAATCCGAGGTGCTCGTTTCGTAGGCGCGAGCGTTTATCGTCGTCGAGTTTCCCCGCATCGACGCCAGCCAGGCTCAGGCTTCCGGAGTCTGGGCGGTCCATCAAGCCGAGCAAATTTAGCAAAGTCGACTTTCCGGAGCCGCTAGGCCCCAGGATGGCGATGAACTCGCCCGGTTCCACGCGCAAGTCGACCCCACGCAAAACCGGAGTTGAGGTTGGACCGGCGCCATAGGATTTGGCCACCGCGCGCGCCCAAATGGCCGACTCAGCCATAATGGATGGCCTCCACGGGATCCGATTGCGCGGCGCGGCGGGCGGGGTAGACCGTCGCAATTAGCGTCAAGGCCAATCCCATCAGGGTCACGGCGGCGACGTCCCATCCGTGAATGTCCACCGGAACTCGAGTCAAGTAATAAATGTCCCCGGGCAGCTCGACAATGGGAAACGTCGCGATTGCCCAGCACAGAAAAAAGCCCAGAGCCATTCCTGCCGCGACTCCGGAGCCGCCGATCAGCAGGCCTTCGATCAGGAAAATTTTTTCGATCATTTTCGCAGGCGCACCCATCGCCTTGAGTAGCCCAATGTCCCGCGTTTTTTCAACCGAGCGCAGAATTTGTGTCGACGCAATATTCAGTGAGGCGACCAACGTGATCAGCGTCAGAATGATGAACATCACCGTTTTCTCAAGCTTGAGTGCTGCAAACAGTGTTTGGTTCATCTGGGCATAGGTCCGCACCGGCCGACGGAAACCCAGCGAGGCGCGCAATCGGCGCGCGACCGCGTCAGCGCGCCGCAAATCACGCAGGCGCAGGCCCAGGCCCGATGCTCCCGCTTCGACGCCCAGAAATTTAGAAGTCGTGCCGATTTCGGCCCAGGCGGTGCCATTGTCATACTCGTAGTAGCCGGTCTTCAGCAGTCCCGTTACCCGGAAACGCTGCATCTTGGGGAGAAGCCCTAAGGGAGTTGCGATGCTCTTAGGCGAAACCAATACGACTTCTCCTCCGACATCGACGGACATGCGATCGGCGAGCTCCGAGCCCAGGACTATGCCGGGCGTCTTGCCGCCGGAGAGCCCCGTCCAATTTCCGGCGACGAGCTTGCGCGCCAAATCGTTGACGGCGAATTCGCGGTCCGTGTTAAGTCCCTTCAGAATCAGCCCGATCGACCGTCCTCCGCTGGTCAAAATCGCCTGGCCGAGCACGAATGGCGCGGTGGCGACGACATCCGCGTCGGCGCGGGCGAGACGGTCCATCTCCGTAAGATCCGCGCTCGATTGGGCGCCGTAGAGGCTGACATGGGCTTGTGCTCCGACGATCTTTCGCTGGATGTCGGCCTGGAAACCGTTCATCACCGACAGGGTCGTGATCAGTGCCGCGACGCCCACGGTTACTCCCGCCACGCCGATGGCGGTCGTGACGACGGCGAACAGCCCCTTACGCTTCGCCCGGAGATAGCGGGTCGCGATAAACAGCTCGAGCTTCAGATCTTCGCCTCGTGCTTCAAGGTTGGAAAGAGAATTACGTCGCGGATGGAGTCGGACCCAGTCAGCATCATCGTGATGCGGTCGATGCCAATTCCGATACCGCCCATCGGCGGCATGCCAGTCTCCATTGCCTGGACGAAGTCCTCATCGAGGAGGTCGGCCTCCGCATCACCGGCGTCTTTTTGGCGCAGCTGCTCGGCGAGGCGGTCGCGTTGATCTTGGGGATCGTTGAGCTCGGAGTACGCGTTCGAAAGTTCCTGGCCCGCCGCGAAGCACTCAAATCGCTCGACGAGCGCCTCGGTTCCCGGCTTGAGCTTGGCCAGCGGCGTGATCGCCGTCGGGTGATCGAATAGGAACGTCGGCTGTTGGAGCAAATCCTCGACTTTCGCTTCCAAAATTCGGTCGAACAGCTTAGCACTCGGCGTTTTCTCGCCGGCATGAATGCCGAGCCTAGCTGCCAACGCCATCAGGCCTGGGCGATTAAAGCTTTTGCCGTGGAGGACGTTCTCGATTGGCTCGCCGCAGCGCTCCTTCCACACTTCGGGCAAATAAAGACGCCGGAACGGCGGCTTGAGGTTGATTTTGACGCCGCGCCAGTCGATTTCGCTCACGCCGCAGGCATCGGCGCATTCCCCGAGCAAGGTCTCGAACAGAGCCGCCATGCCCTCATAATCCGAATAGGCTTCGTAGGCCTCGAGCATGGTGAATTCAGGATTGTGCCGAGTATCAATTCCCTCGTTGCGGAACACGCGGCCGATTTCATACACGCGGTCCAAACCGCCGATCACGAGTTTTTTCAGGTACAGCTCGGTCGCGATGCGCAGAACCATGTCTTGGTTGAGAGCGTTATGACGTGTGTGGAATGGACGGGCGGAGGCGCCTCCCGCCTGAGAAAGGAGTACGGGGGTTTCGACCTCAATATAACCGCGCTCATCTAAAACGCGGCGTAGGGTCGCGACGATCTTGGCGCGCTTGAGGAAAACCTCGCGCGTGTGCGGTGTCGCGATCAAGTCGAGGTGGCGCTGGCGGTAGCGCAGGTCCACGTCGGTCAGGCCGTGCCATTTTTCCGGCATCGGGCGCAGGGCCTTGGCCAGCAAGGTGACCGATTCGACGGCGACGGTGGGCTCGCCGGTCTTCGTGCGGAACACGGAGCCCGACACGGAAAGAAAGTCACCGACATGAATATCTTTTTTGATCAAGCTGAACGCGGCTTCAGGCAACGCGTCTTTCTTGAAATAGACTTGGGCGCGACCCGACAGGTCCGCCAGGCGGGCGAAAATCGATTTTCCCATGTCGCGCAGCTCGACTAAGCGCCCGGCGATCGAGACTTTCTCCGCCGAATGGGAGGCCGGCTCCGTCAGCGTCGCCGCGAGGGCCACGACCTTCGCGCAGTCGTGCTGGCGCGTGGTGCGCGCTGGGTACGGATCGATGCCGCGCTCGCGCAGTTCGGCCGTCTTCGCCTTCTTTGTGGCGATCAACTCCTCGATGCCGCCGTTTTCGGCGGGGTCAGGAGTTTGACGCGCGGCGACGGGGTCAGCCATTAGGATTTTTCCTAGACGTCAGAATTCCGGAAATCAGTTCGCGCAGCATTTTCGGATCGAAAGGCTTTTGAACATAGGCCGCGACATTGGGCGCCATTTCGAAGAGGTCCCGCATTTTTTGCCCCTTTGCGGTCAGGACCAATATTGGAACGCTGCAAACCCGTGGATCAGTCTGCAGACGCATATTGAGCTCGTAACCGTCCATCACCGGCATCATGATGTCGAGCACGATCAGGTCGGGCAGCGCCAAACCGGGCTTTGCCGGCTCGACACCGAGTTTTTCCAAAGCGTCCACGCCGTGTATCGCGTTGCTGACCGTGTGGCCGTCTTGTTCCAGCACGAATCGCAGCAGGGTGACGATTTCGGGTTCATCATCGACGACCATGATCTTCGCCATATGAAAAGATCGTATCAAAGACCCGACGCGCGGGAGAAGTGGGGGAAGTACGTATCGAGGCTAAGGCATAGGGTCCTTGGTCTCAATAGTGAGACCAAAGGTCCTAGAAGTGATTCGGTCAACCGCCATGAAGGTGCTATGATTCAATACTCCGATCTTCGATAAAGGGGAAATCAATGAAGGAATTCATATTGGGAATAGGGCGCTTGCTTCCGTGTCTTGCGTTATTGCTTGCTTGCCAAACGGTGCCGGTGACGGGTCGCCGTGGCCTTATGCTGGTCAGCGTTGCGCAAGAACGGGAAATGGGCGAAAAGTCCTACCGGGAGACGCTGGCGAAATCCAAGCTTTCGACGGACGAAAAAGCCGTTGCGATGGTGCGCCGCGTCGGCAAGAAGCTGGCGGATGCTTCCGGTCGTTCGGACTTCGGCTGGGAATTCAATCTCATTGTCGAGGATAAAACGATCAACGCCTGGTGCCTGCCCGGCGGCAAGGTCGCGGTGTACACGGGCCTTCTGCCCGTGGCCAAAGATGAGGCGGGACTTGCCGTCGTGATGGGCCACGAAATCGCCCATGCGCTCGCCCGTCATGGCGCCGAGCGCATGAGCCAGGAAATGGTCGCTCAATCGGGTGCTGCCGTCCTCTCCGTGGCCCTGGCAAAGCAAGCGCCGCAGTCCCAGGATTTATATCAGCGGGCGTACGCCACTGGCGTGGGCGTGGGAGCGCTGCTTCCCTTTAGCCGCGCGCATGAAAGCGAGGCTGATCATATCGGCCTTATGCTTATGGCCAAGGCGGGATATGATCCCGACGCCGCAGTTAATTTCTGGAGGCGCATGTCGACAGCCACCGGCGGTTCCGGCGGCGGCCTTCAAAAATATCTTTCCACGCACCCGTCAAATGGCGATCGCATTCGGCAGATCCAGGCATGGGTTCCCGAAGCGCGCGCGGCGGCGGGCGTTCAATAAGGTCGCGCGAAGGATTTTACCCCTGCGCTCACTTTGTCGGCGGATAAGCTGGCGACCCGTTACCTGATCACCGCGCACCGCGGATCTTAATCGGTCTTTTTTTTCTCGCTGAGGTCTGCGCGGAGAAGCAACGGCCGGGGGAATTGCAATTTCGGTTGGGCTGGGAACACTTGCCGCAATTTTCTCTGTAAGGTCTGCGAGAGCCGTGCATTTTCGAGATTGCGCGTCAGTCTGCCGTCGAACGCGGCGAAGACCGCCTCGTGACCCGCGAGCGTATAGATCATGATTTCCGCGATGATGCCGGCGTCGCCATCAGAATGGACTTTTTTCGTTTCCCGAGGGATGATTCGTTCGTCGATCAGAAATTTTAAGAGTAGCCGGCGCAAAATTCCCGTGCCCCAGCTTAGCTCTCTGTATATTTGCAGCCGCGATACAAATAAAACGGCGCGCGAGTCGAGAAGCCGCTGATGGGTGAACCATTTTTTGATGTAAAGCGAGTCAAAGCCTTCGCCGAGGTTTTTCGCCGCCGTGATTAAATCCGGCTTTCCGCGCCAGGACGCTTCGGGCGTCAAGTGGCCCAGCCTTGAAAGTGTTTCAACGTAATCCAGGAATTCATTTTCGACCGCAGCGACGGCATAGAGCGTGACCGGGGAGTTCTCGATTAAGTACGACGCGAGGGGATGCGGTTCGCCTTCCGAATTGCGACCGGTCCCTGCGTAGTTCGTGAGAACGCTGGCATCGACGAAATAGAGGACGTCTTGACCCGGCCGCGTAGCGAGGGCGTCGTCGATTTTCATTTTTTCCCGTTCCAACACCGCCGGATTTATTTGCGGAGTGTTTTGCGTTGATGAGGCTGTGGTGCGGGAGGAGGACATCCTCACAATAATGTTGGTGAGCCTGTTCCTAAGCATTTTTCGGAGGAGAGTTTCGCGCATGAACTCCACGAAATGGGTATCGTCGGTGGGGCCGTCCGTCCGCGATAGGTGCGTTCGGGCGACTTCTAACGCGTGTTTAAATTCGTAGAGCTCCGATTTTCCCGAGATCGCCAAACGATTCAACCGCTGGGTGAATCCGAGCCGGTATCTCATTTTGACGAGCAGGGGAAGGCTGCTGACAAGGATTTTTTGCAACCAACGGTTATTGAACGGCGCAGGCACGCCCTGAAGGATGACCCTGTAACTGCTGCGGAGGTCTTGGATATAAGCAGCGAATTCCTTCTTTTCACGACGACCGATCATTTCTTGTTCGAGCGTCGTTTGGGCGTACGCGGTCGCGTTCATATGATGGTCGGCCGGTATGGGCCCCGGGGGGATCAGATGGATGGCCAGGTAGTCGTCAAAGTGCCTTGAACGCCTCTCAGTGAGGCCAGCCAGCATCGGATCCGTTTTTGACGGGGAGTCCGCGGGGAGCGGTGAATGGGTATAACATGATTTTCCGTCGAAGAGAAGTTCAAAATCGATGTTGAGGCGTTCGCTGCGCAATCGTTCCAATTGCCATCGCAATTCGGAATCTTTTTTCGCCCTTTCTTGAAGACTGTGCGCGACCGCCGGAAGCAGGGCCACGTTTTCCGATCCGATATAACGTTCCAGCCGTTCACGATGCGCGGGATCGGCGAGGGTGCTTTGCGCGTCGTCAGGACCTACCGCGTAAAGGATTGCCCGGGCCGCCAGCTTATCTGCCGACAAAGTGGGAGCTAAGGCAAAAGCTGCGTCTGTCAAATTTTTGAGATGCTCGGGACCGATCCCCGCCTGAAGCGGCACCAGCCTTGCAGAGACGGCGGCCTGGAAGTGAGGGAGGGCCGGCAATTTCGCCTTTTGCATTGGGATCGCACCAGCAGTGAGCGGCAGCATCGCGAGCGCGATCATGACGGCGAGACGTCGATCATGGGTGCATCCCATATCTTCCCTCAAGGGTAATCGAGAGAGGGGATGTCAATAAGTGCTAATTGGCCAGGAATTGGTAGGCCTTAAGGCCTATTAAAATATCTAAGAAATATATGTATTTTTCTACTAAATGGACTCGAAATACTTCGGAAAATAGAGTCCTTAACCTTTTGCGGTCCGACGGGACTTCCTTTAGTACGGACAATCCGCTAGAATCGCTCTTATTATGGCAATCGAACAGACACTGATCCTGATTAAACCGGACGGCGCGTTTCGTAAGCTGACCGGACTCACCATCGACCGCTTGGACGCGTCCGGCCTCGAGATGGTCGGTGCGAAAATGGTCGCCGTTTCCGAGAAGCTCGCGCGCGAGCATTACCAGTCGTTATCGGATAAACCCTTCTTCGAAGGATTGATCAAGTACATCCGCGGCGAATTTCACGGCATTAAGGACCACCGGATTTTGGCGTTGGTTTACCGCGGCGAGAACGCGATAAAGGCCGTGCGCGCGATCGCGGGCGCGACAAACCCCGAACAGGCCGCCCCGGGAACGATCCGCGGCTCCTTTGGCCGGATCACGACGGTCGGGCAATTTGAGAACGTGATTCATGCGTCCTCCGATCCGATGGACGCCGCGCGCGAAGTCGCGCTGTGGTTCAAGAAAGACGAGATAATCCCCTAAGCCCATGATTTTCGCGGCCTTGCTGGCGTCGGCGTGCCTCGCGGCGGCCCAGCCGGCGGCGCCCGCGGTCGTATCGCCTCCTGTGACACGCGTGGTGCCGGGTGTTCCACTGGAACTGCATTCGGTCGATGGCTGGGTGCTACACGCGGTTTGGAAGCAGGCTGACGAAGGCAAACCGACGCTGGTATTGCTGTCTGGAACCGGACAGCGCAAGGAAGTCTGGCGATATTTCGCGCGCGCGCTGGCTAAGGCAGGGATCGGCTACGCGGTGCTGGACATGCGGGGGCATGGTGAAAGCCGTACGACGCCCTCGGGCGAACTGATCACTTACAAAAAGCTACGCGCCATAGCTAAGGGAGCTAATGATTACGCGGATATGGTGCGCGACGTTGAAGCCTTGGTCGCAAACCTCATCGCGTCGGGTGTGGCCGAAGAGACCATTGCGGTCGCGGGCGCGGAAGTCGGCGGCAGCGTGGCCGTGAAGTATGCGGCTGTCCACAGCAAAGTACCGTTTGTGATCATGTTCTCTCCGGGACTTGCCTGGCAGGAAATCCCGCTGGTCAACGCGGTGCGCGTCTTCAAGGGACGCGCAACCTCTTTGCTGATGGTGCACTCGGAGGCCGACAAGCGCTCCTCTAAGGAAACGCCGCTATTGTACGCGTTCGCCAAGAACGCGGTGGGCGAGCGCAATGCGACACTGATTGTGGTGCCCGAGGAGCGCGGCACGCGGATGCTGACGCGTAACAAGGGATTGGTCGCCCGCGTGTTGGCCTGGATCTCCGATCCCCACACGCCGGACGCGACCGCCGTGTCGACTTCGACCGCGTCGGAGCCAGTCGAGCCCGCCCCATCCGATGTCGATTCGCCACCGTCAGACGACGACGCCCAGTAGGCATACAATGCTTTCTCCGCGCGCCTATGCCAAGCTCCCGACGGAGCAAGCCAATCCGCGCACCCGCGACATCGACAAACGTTCGACGCGCGACATTGTCCGCTTGATCAACGCCGAAGACCGCCGTGTGGCGGTTGCGGTCGCCAAAGTCGGCGGAGATTTGGCGCGGGGAGTGGACGTCTTGGCCGCGGCTTTGGCCAACGGCGGCAGCGTACTGATTTTGGGTGCGGGCACCAGCGGACGCCTCGCGGTCTTGGAAGCCGCCGAATGTCCGCCGACATTCAATACCGATCCCCGCCAGGTGCGGGCCGAGATCGCGGGAGGTCGAAGTTCCGTGTTCGCGGCGCGAGAAGGGGCGGAGGATGATCCTGCGCTGGGCCGCAAGGCCGCATCAAAGGTTCGCCGCGGCGACGCCGTCGTCGGGGTGGCGGCGAGCGGCGTGACACCCTTCGTAAATGCGGCGTTGACCGAGGCCAAGCGACGGGGTGCAACGACTTTACTCGTCACCTCCAACGGACGACCTTCCGGCACGCGCGCCGATATTGTCATCGCGCCCGACGTGGGACCAGAAGTCGTTACAGGCTCGACGCGCCTGAAGTCGGGAACGGCAGCCAAGCTTGTCTTGAATACGTTGACCACGGGTGCAATGATCAAGATTGGGAAAGTGTATGACCATTGGATGGTCGATTTACGACCCAGTTCGCGAAAATTGCGTCTGCGGGCGGAGCGCATTGTTGTCGAATTGGGACAAGTCCGCGCGAGCGAGGCACGGCGACTCATCCGATTGGCGGGGGGAAGTGCTAAGGTGGCAATTTTAATGGCGCGCCGACGCTTAAATGTCGACGCGGCAAAGGCGGCGTTGGATCTTGCGCACGGCGCGTTGCGGCGGGCGCTCGCGCAAACGGCATGAACGGCAAACTGCAGATCGAGACGATTTCGAGCCTAGTGTTAAAAGGCAATCCGCTGGGCGACCCGCGCCGCCGCGAGGTGCCGGTGTATTTACCGCCGTCTTACGGCGTCAAGCGCGGCGTCCGCTATCCGGTCTTGTTTTATTTACCTGGGTTCACGGGCACTGGGCGTGGCGCGGTCAATTATAATCTCTGGAAGGAGAACATCGTCGAACGACTGGACCGGTTGATCGCCGAGGGCCGGGCGCGCGAAGCGGTGTTGGTCATCCCGGATGCCTTCACGGCTTACGGTGGATCTCAGTACCTGGATTCTTCGGCGACGGGACTCTACGCGGAGCATATCGTTTCCGAGCTGATCGGATTCGTCGAGGACAAGTTCGCGGTCATGAGGAACCCGGAGGGGCGCGCGGTCTTTGGTTCTTCCTCAGGAGGATTTGGGGCATTGACCTTAGCGATGCAGTTTCCGGGCGTGTTCGGCCACGTCGCCGCGCATTCGGCCGACCTTGGCTTTGACGCCTGCTATCGTGGCGACCTGCTGAAAATGTGTGCGGTTCTGCAGAAGTACCGGGGATCCGCCGCGCGGTTCTTAGCGGAGTTCCGCTCCGCCCGCGACAAGACCGGCTTCGACCACGCGACGATTAATGCATTGGCGATGGCCGCCTGTTATTCTCCAAATAAACGAAGCTCTATGGGCTTCGATTTGCCGGTGGACACCACGACCGGCGAGCTGTTGCCCGCGGTGTGGAAACGATGGGAGATACTAGATCCCGTCAACGCCTGCCGCAAACACGCGACCGCGCTGTCTAAGCTCAAGACGCTTTTCTTCGATGCAGGGGCACGCGACGAATTCAATTTGCAGTTCGGTGCGCGGCGCTTGGCGGCGGCGCTAAAGAAGCTCAAGATCCGCCATCGTTACGAGGAGCACGACCGCGGCCATTTCGATTTAGCGCCGCGGTTCGACGTGTCGCTGGCGCTTCTCACCAAGAACAGCGCGCGCGGCGGCTGAACGTGAACGACCGCCCAGTTTACTCGACCGATCCCGACTGGGGCAAGCCGAGGACGCCGCGCCAGCCGGAACCGGTACGCCTCCAATTTACGCGGGGTGCGAAGGGGTCCGGGGTGACCCGCGTGGAGCGACTGGTGATGCATCCGACGCATAAGGAGCAGATGCTGTCCGCCTTAAAAAAACATCTGGGTTGTGGTGGGACGCTCAAGGACGGGACGTTCGAGTTTCAGGGCGATCAACGGGATCGCCTTGGAATTTACCTCATAGGCCAGGGCTACAAGGTCAAACGCGTCGGAGGTTGATTACCAATGAGCAAAGAGTACACCAAAGACATGGCGTATGCGCTGCCGTCGCTTCTGGGTCTCGAGGTGGGCGCTTACGCGAAGGCGATCGGCGTTTCGCTCGCGACGCACGCCGAGTGGAGGGCAGATAAGAATTATGTGCCTCCCGCCGTGGCCAGGGCATTGGACGATTTTTTGTCCGCTAAAAAAATGACCCCGATGCGGGCCTGCGCGGCCCCATTTGTGTCTCTTGGGTTCAAGCTCGGCGGCGACGACGAGGACTTTGTGGATCTGGAACATAAAAAAATTCTCGGGGCCAGCCTCGAAATTCGAAGCGACGTCGGTTATCAGTTGTCGGACAGTCGCCAGGGGACGGATTTGCCGGGGTGGTTCGCTTTCCACGAGTGGAGAGCGTGCCGCGATCTGTTAAGCAAGATCTTGGCGCGCAAATTGAAGGTCGGTGCGGCCGAGATCTTGTGGGTGACCGAGGCTCCTGGAACAACCGCGGAAGATGTGAAGTTCATTAAAAAGTATGACGCGCAAATCGCAAAAGAAGAAAATGATGAACTTCGCGCGGCCTCCGCGCAGGCCAAAGGGATTGCGGCGCTCAAGGCGAAAGCGAAAAAAAACGACCCGGTCGCGCAGTACAACCTGGGTCGCGCCTTGATCAAGGGGCGTCACGGAGACTTCTCGGTTGCCGTCGACGAAAAAGCCGGGCGTCGTTGGCTCGAACGCGCCGCTGCCCAACCCGGCGCGACCGGGAAGCTGGCACAACAGGTCTTAGACGCTCTCGACAGCGGCGATCGTTTTGCGAAGTACCGAATCTAACGTCGATGGTTGAGTCGTGCGCGTTTGGCGATCGCTCGCGCCAAACCGCCCAACAAGATCCGATGCACTGGAACCAACGCCGCCCAATAGGCGCGCCCCCACAGTCCGCGGGGTTCAAAATAGGCGGTGATGCGCAGCGTCGACCGCCCGCTTCCGGCGGGAGAACTTTCGAATTGAAGCCAGGCTTTTCCCGGGACGGCCATTTCCGCGCGCAGAAGCAAAAGGCGATCCGCAGTGATTTTTTCTACCCGCCAAAAATCAAGTGGCTCTCCTTGGCCGATCTCGTCGCGGTTGCGCCGTCCGCGGCGCATGCCCACACCCCCAACCAATCGATCGAGTGCTGCGCGCAGCTTCCACAGCCAATTCGCGAACAGCCAGCCCCGCTCGCCGCCCAATCCTGAGTAGATATGAAACAACGCCGCAGGCGTTGCGTCGACGACGACACGGCTTTCCTCGCAAATTAGTCCCTCGCGTATGCTCATCTGGCTAAACGGCGACTGGCGGGGGAACATCGCCATGGTCCAAGTGGTGCGCACAGCACCTTCCTTAATGCGCAGCAGCGCGTAGCGCACCGCGGTCTCGTAGTCGATCGGATGGAGGCGGAAGGCTTTGCGTGCCGACTCGTCGCGGCAGACGACTTCGTCCTTGGCCGCTTCAATCAACGGTCGCGCGTAGCCGGCGGGAATCGGCGTCATTAACTCGATCCACCACGCGCACATCCTCGCGCTCACGTACGGCACGGGCACGAACCACCGACGTAGTCGCCGACGGCGCGCATACACGCGCAGCATCTCCTCGTAGGTCAAGATTTCCGGTCCGCCGATTTCATAAGTCCGAGACGCGTCGGCCGGGACGTCGATCCCCAGGCTCAGGTATTTAAGCACGTCGCGCACGGCGATGGGCTGGCATCGGGTGCGCAACCAGGGAAATAGGGGAATGACCGGATGCTGTTCGACGATGTGGCGAATCAATTCGAACGAGGCGCTTCCCGAACCCACAATCACCGCGGCCCGAAACTCGACGACGGTAGGGCCTTCCTCGCGCAGGATGTCTCCGACCTCCTGGCGGCAGCGCAAGTGGGGGGCCAAGTCCGTGTCGCGGCCGAGGCCGCCCAAGTAAATCACCCGCCGCACGCCTGCGGTCTGCGCCGCGCGCGCGAAATTGCGGGCAGCCTTGCGATCGGTGTGCGCGTAGCGGTCATCCCCGGCGCTCATCGAATGGATCAGGTAGTATGCAGTATCGACACCGTCCAGCGCTGCCGACAGCGTTTCAGGATGCAGCGCGTCGCCCTCGACGATTTGTGCCCCCGGCCACTGCCGTCCCTTGAGATGAGTTGCGTGGCGCGCCATGCAACGCACGTGGTAACCTTGTTCGAGGAGGTTTGGCGCTAAGCGCCCGCCGATATAGCCGGTGGCACCCGTAACGAGGACGACTCCATGCGGCGAGTGCATGCGGGCTCCTGCCCTGTCGAAAATTAGTGCGCGAACGCCGCGATCGAGGCCAAGCCCCGACGAAGCTGACGCTCCAGCACGCGCGCGCTGCGGTGCAAGGGGTCGGACAGATCAAAATCGGCTGGACGGTCGAGCTGGTGAGCGTAGTGAGGCCAAAGGAAAAGCTCCTCCATTTCCAGGTATTCGCGCAGGTTTACGATCAAGAAGCGTGAGAGTCCGCACATGCGCTCGAACGGGCACTCGTCGGCCAGTTCCAAGGCGTCCAGAATCTCCTCGCGTAAGGCGTTGACCGAGCGATGTTGCGCGATGACCTGGTCGAACGTGCCGGCGTCGTCCGTCAACGCGGGCAAGTGACCGTTGAAGAGGATGTCGTCGAGCTCCTCGTGCCGATCGAGCGAAGGCAGTAGGATATGCAGGGCCGAGGTGATCTCCGCGCGGGCTTTTGGTTCGGCATGCGAGAGGCCGGCGTCCAAAGCGTCCAGGAGACGACGGAACATCTCGTGTTCCCGCGACATTAGATCTCGGACATTCATGCGCAAACCCCCGGGGCTCGAGAAAGCCCAAGAATAGTGTAATCACAATAATAAGCGAATACAAGAAATTTATTGATCCAGATCAACTTTTTGAGCCAGCTCCGTTTATATAGAATACCCCCTCAATTTTAGGAGAGCCTCCCATGCCCGCACGTTCGACAATCCGTCGTCAGAAGACTTCGTCCACCGCCCGCGTCGTCGTAACACCGCCACCCGTTCTCGTCGACGAGGGAATGTGGACGTTCGACAACCTACCGGTCGGACTTTTGAAGGAAAACTACGGATTTGCGCCGACGTCCCAATGGGTCGAACATCTGCAGAAAGCATCGGTCCGGTTCAACGACGGCGGCTCCGGGGCGTTCGTTTCTTCAACGGGCTTGGTCCTCACCAACCACCACGTTGCCCTGGGCCAGTTGCAGAAAATGTCCACGGCCGCCAAGGACTACGTTCGGGACGGTTTTTTCGCCAAGTCGGCGGCGGAAGAGGTCTCCTGCCCGGATTTGGAGGTCAATATTTTAACGTCAATGGAGGACGTGACCGCGCGCGTCTTGCGGGCAGCCAGCGGCAAAGTCAGCGACAAGGTCGCCAACGAGCGGCGTAAGGCGGAGATATCTAGGATCACCAAGGAGTCCACCGACAATACAGGACTGCGATCCGATGTCGTCGAATTATATCAAGGCGGCGAATATTGGCTATATCGCTACCAGAAATACACGGATATGCGCCTGGTGATGGCCCCCGAGCTGCAGGCGGCCTTCTATGGCGGAGATCCGGACAATTTTACGTATCCGCGCTTCGCTCTCGATTTCGCCTTCTTCCGTGTGTACGAGAACGGCAAGCCGGTGCGGCCCGAACATCACCTCGAATGGTCGAACTCAGGCGCCGCTGACGGCGAGTTGGTCTTCGTCACCGGTCATCCCGGGCACACCGACCGACTTTTGACCTTGGCGCAGCTCCAGAGCGAGCGCGATTTTGGTCTGCCGCTATTTTTAGAGGTCGCGCGCAAGAAGCGGCAGGATTTCTACGACTATGCGGCGCTGGGCCAGGAACCCGCGCGGCGTGTCAAAGATCGAATCTTCAGCGTTGAAAACGGCCTCAAGGCCGTGGGAGGAGAGCATGAAGGGCTGGTCGAAGCGTCTTTGATCAAGTCCAAGGGGGCGGCCGAGGCGGCTTTACGCAAATCTGTCCCCGCTACTAATGACACGAAGATCAAGGAAGCCTCTTCGTCCTGGGATAAAATCGCCGCCGCCCAGAAAAAATACGACGGCCGACGCCGTCAAATGATGTACCGGCGCTTCGACCCCAGCAAGGTCGCCGGTATCGCCGCGCAGATCGTCCGTTACGTCGCCGAAGTCGCCAAGCCCAATGACAAACGTTGGGAAGAATACCGCGAGTCCAACCTGGAATCGCTGCGTTTTCGTTTGTTCTCCCCGGCGCCGATTTATCCGCACATGGAAGAATTTCTGATGGTGCGTACCTTTGAAGACGCGGCCGCCCATTTAGGCGCCAAGGACGAGTACGTGAAGCGTGCTTTGAGCGGGCGTTCGCCGTCAGTCGTCGCGGGCGAGTTGATTCAAGGAACGGCGCTTTTCGACCCGGCCGCCCGTCGTGTCCTCATCGACGGGGGTGCCGCGGCCGTCGCGGCCTCCAAAGACCCGCTGATTATCTGGGCGCGCGATTTAGACCCGATCTACCGCGCCCAGCGGAGTTGGTATGAGGACGAAATCGAGAGCGTGTTCGCGGCTGAGGGTAAGCGCATCTCCAAGGCTCGTTTTGCCATCTACGGCAAGGCGACCTATCCGGACGCGACGTTCACACTGCGCTTATCCTACGGCAAGGTCGCCGGATACGAGCTAGGCACGACCCAGGTGGCGCCCTTCACGACTTTCTACGGTCTTTTCGACCGAGCGTTCGGTCACGCGGAGAAAGCGCCTTTCGACCTGGCTCCGCGCGTGAAGGCGGCCCAACGCACGCTGGATCTTTCGACCAAGGTTAATTTCGTCACGACCAACGACATCATCGGAGGCAACTCCGGCTCTCCTGTCGTCAACGCCAGAGGCGAATATGTCGGCCTGATCTTCGACGGCAACATCCAATCCCTCGTCGGCCGTTACGCGTACGACAACGCGCGGAACCGCGCGGTGGCCGTCCACTCGGCGGGGATACTCGAGGCGATGCGCACGATCTACGGAATGGATGCGCTTGCCGACGAGCTGACGGCCCGTTAGTTTCACCGGAGCTTATTTCGCGTTGGGAAGATCGAGTATGCGGACCGCGGGGAACGCGCCATATATGAGCTCGGTGTTATACCGCTCGTCGAGGATGAAGTCTCTTCTTTGCACGGGTAGCGGCAAGTCTATCCGGCGCGCGCCGAGGACCGGGAATAGGGAGGAGTAATCCTCGAACCGACCGTCGCCGACGGCGATATCACCGGTCGCAAAAATAAGGCGGCCCACCCGCCTGGCCGATTCCCGGGCGACGATGGCGTTTAAAAACGAATCGGGACCGCGCAGGTAATCCCGCGGAACTCCGAAGGACGCCGAGTGGCGGTAGACGTGCACGTCGGCGTTGTAGGCCTGGAGGGCGCCGAAATAAGTCTCAGGCTTGGTGATGTCGCCTCGAATGTAGACCATTTCCCTCTGGCTTACTTCATATTCGGTTGGATGTCGCCAAGGAAAACGGATGACGATAGCGCCGGGAACGAGGGCGCTGTACTCAACATCGACTTGGTCTAACGCTACGCCCATCCCGTCGAGTTCGGCTCGTAGGGCCAATGCGAAGGGAGTTTGATCAATTTGGCCGGAAGTAACCCAGCCGTACCTGGATTTAAAGCCCATGTAATGAATCGTAGACTGGAAAGCGGGAAAACTAAGGCGGGAATTTAAGACTTCTAAAATGACCTCGGGATCCCACGGGCGTTCGTCCATCGTCACGGCGAACATCCGGAACGGATTGACGCTGAGAAAAGGCCGGACGACGTCATTGCCGGCCGCACCTTCGAGGAGGGTTACAGGCGAATTCTGGGGGTTTATGTGTTCATGAAGGGCGAGGTCATAGTGTTGGAACTTCGAATCGAGCAAATCTGAGCTGATTTTGACGGGAGCCGGTCGATATATTGTCTTCTGCATGGCCATGACCATGGGCGCATAGCGAACCGCGGCTTCGCCGAGAAAATCCACGCGCATGGACGTCGCGCCCAGCGTATATCCGATATGCCTGGTCGGATCATCTTTCGTCCCGAGGTATTGATAGAAATCGTCGATATAAGAATGAACGCCCCTGAATGGCCACGACTCCGTATGCTGGGCCGGATGATTTGAAAAAGTGACGATCATCTGGCCGCCGATTTTAAGCAACGAGCTCGCCGCGCCTAAGACGCTTTTATCGCCGCTTGAGTCGGCGACGATTAGATCGAAGCTTTCGGCCAGTAAATCTCCAAATGAAGTCGTTTCTCGGCTGTCTGGATGGAGCGTAAACCCGCCGTTGATGAGTGCCCTCTCCAAACCGAGCTGAATGGAGGAACGTCCATCGGTGAGGTATAAGGCGCGAATTTCTAAAGGAGCGCCCCCCCAGTCGAGATACTGGGCTAATGTGGGGCGGTGATCAGTCAGGGGCTCTCCGCTCGGCACGCCGTCAGAAGGTGTCTCGATCACGTGAAGGGGGCGCAGGAGGGGAAAAAGGGACCGAATCGATCGGGGAACGGCCGGCATGCCGTTAGAAGTTTTTAACGCGTCTAAGGCGTTCGTGAAGAGCTTGTCGAGTCGTGCGCGCAGGGAGCCGTCCGACCGGTTCGGCTCGCGGGACCGGATTTCTTCTATCGTGTCGACCGTCAGCGCGAGTTCGGCGAGGCGGGAAAGACGCGGATCTTCGCTGGCCTGCGGGGCCTCCTCGCGCAGGTCGCGAACCGCGGGTTGTTCTTGCGCGGTCAGTGATACCGCCGATCCAGGCAAGACGATCGGCGCGGAAAGGAGCGGAGGCGCTATTTGGACGGCCTTCATCGGGACGATCGTAAGCCCGGCGGCAAGGCGGGAAACGGGCAAGATCGGGAGCTGCGGGCGACTCGCGCGGTTCTCACTCATGACCGCGGAACAGTTTCGCGCCAAAAGGATGAATATGAGTGAGGGGATCACGCGTTTATCGTAACAACTGGAAATAAAACGTGCATGAGGCCAATGTCCTAGGAAGGAGTCCGGAAGGCCTATTAGGCGTTGACGCCTTCGCCGAGGCGGCGCTTTAGGTCCGCGATCAACTGATCGGGGAACTTCTGGTCCTCAAGCTGCGACCAGATCCATGTCGCGTGAGACGACGATGGGGCCACGAAGAGCTGATTCATGGGTCGGACGAAATTCTCGTAAAGGCGCAGAATTTCGTCCAGTTCGACTCTACGCTCAGCGCAGTCGCGGCGAATTCGACGCATCAGGCGGACGTCGTCGGGAACCTCGATGAAAATGGAGAGCGACATACGGTCACGCAGGGATTTTTCATGCAAGATCAGGAGGCCATCGATGATCAGTAAAGGCTTCGGATCGATGCGGCGGGTGCGCTCAAGACGCGTATGAGTCGCGTAATCGTAAATCGGCGCGTCCACGCCGCGGCCGGCGGCCAGTTCGTCGAGATCGCGGCACATCCGCGCGGTTTCAAGAGCGTCGGGGTGGTCGAAGTTCAGCTTACGGCGTTCGGCCTCGTCTCGGATATGGTCGTTGTTCTTGTAGTACCAGTCGTGACAGATGACCGTCGCGCTGTCGGGAAAGGCTGCGGCCAGGACCTGGGCAAGCCGCGATTTTCCACAACCGCTACCTCCAGCGATACCTATGGTTAGGCTCATTTCGTCGATTATATCCGATCAAGTATTAGCAGGCTGCTGAAAAACCCATTGCGCAGCGGATCAAGTTGGTCGTGATTAAGGGAAAATGTTGTCGGTCTAGATTTTAACAGCCGTCCTGCCCGAATTACGTCTAAACGGCGGCTTGTAGTGTTGCGATTCGCTTAAGATTGAGCACCCAACCGATCATGTACGCTTCCTGACGAACATTCTCGAGCTGTCTTCGAGCGAAGCGTCGCAGTCCGTGTAATTCCTTTCCCTCGCCCCACAGCTCTTCTATCTTCTTGCGCGCTCGCTGACTCAGCTGAAAACCAAGCCCCCGACATCTTCATCGGAATTCGCTTCAAAGCCTCGTCACGCCCCCTCTCCATCGTCGCCAAGTGCGGAGCAATTTTCCGGTCGAGCAATCTCTGCGCAAACGTCTTTTCGAAATAACCTTTGTCGGCCCCTAAACTTGTCGGTTTTATCTTGTAGCGCGATTGAGCGCGGTCCAGCAGGGCAACGGCTCCGTCCCTCTCAGCTTTGCCTGTGAATAACTCTACCCCGATTCCCGTCAGTATCCGATTGCGATTCTCCATCGTGCCGTTGACGACGTAAGACGGTACTGCGGCGGTTTTGTTCGACTTCGTCGCCAAACGCGAATCAGGATCACTCGTCGATCGATGCGTCGCATTCGTACGCTTCTCCCCATGCCAGCCCACGCTCGGGTTTCCCTTGTCGTCATCAGCTGGTTGAGGCTTCTCGATTTTGTTTTTCTTCTTGCCTGAGACCGTTTCTCGATACTGCTCCGGGCTTTGGTAGACCTCGATTGGCGCCAAGCTCTTCAAGCTTGCGTTGGCGCGAACCGGCGTCCCGTGCACGGACCAATGCACGCTCACCCAGCCCTTCGATTTTGCATGCAACACCGTGTCGTCAAAAAGCTTCTCAAAGATTCCAGATTCATCAAATCTATTCTCCCGGTTTTTTGAGAACGTCGAAGGGTCCCAGACCGGCGAGTCGATATCCAGACCTGCGAACCACCGAAATGCCATGTCGCACGTCAGCTGCCGGATGATAAGCCGGTCTGACCGACAGCCCAGCAGATAGCCGCCGAGCATTGCCAAGAAAATCTGCTCCGGTGGGATGCTCGGGCGACCATTGTCGGCGCTATAAAAGTCGGCGCACAGCTCACGGATGCGCGCCGTATCGATCAGCGGACGGATGCGGCGCAACGGGTGATCATCCGGAACGAGATCTTCCAGTTGAACCGTGTGGAAAATGTGCTTCTGCCCATCGGAGCTTCCCATCATTCCGGCCTCCGTTCGCTCGTTCGTGTTCCGTCAAACGATTTTACGAACTTCGCGCTGACATCTTCCCTGCGCAATAGCGCGCAAGGGGTTTTTCAGCAGCCTGCTAGCTCCACACGATACGGTACAATCGCCATATGGCACGACTTGCGGCTCACGCGGGAACGCTTATCTTTCGCGTCCAGGGCCAACGCCTTTTGGCGGGATTCCACCGCCCGTCTGGTCCCGAGGGAAAACGCTTCCCGACGGTTCTTTTTTTGCACGGATTTCCGGGATCCGAGAAGAGCATCGACGTCCAACGCACATTGTTGGCGCGAGGTATCGCCTCGGTCGCGCCGAGTTTTTTGGGCTCCTGGGGAAGCGGCGGAGTTTATCGCTTCAGTACGTTAGTCGCACAGGCGCAGGCGGCGTTGCGGGCCACACGGAAACTCTATTTCGTCGATCCCGGTCGTATCGCGGTCTATGGCTTCAGCATGGGCGGATGGACGGCGCTCAATTTGGCCGCCTCAATTGCAAAGATCCGTGGCGTCGTTGCGGTCGCGCCTTGTGGGGGACCGGAGATGATTTCCTCGTCGACGAGCGCTTTCCTGGCGCACTTGTCGCGGCCGCTGAACGTGCCCCCGCTGCCCCAGCTGCGGACCGATTTCGTTCGGGCGCTCGAGCGTTTCGACCCCGCGCACGCCGTTCCTCGGATTAAGGCGCCGCTACTCATCGTTCACGGGGATCGCGACGAAACCATCCCCTTGTCCATCAGCCGCCGATTGGAGTCGCTGGCGCCACAAGGAGCCCGGCTGGTGGTGGTCCACGGCGCGGACCACGGTTTTCTCGAACAACGCGCCCAGCTCGTGCGTTTGACGGCGAATTTCCTCGAATTGAAGTTGAAATAATTCAGCGCGTGCCGATCGGCCGGAAGGAGCGCAGGAAGCGGACGAAATCCTCGCGGAAATCCAAGTAATTGGACCGCGCCGTGACGAGGCGAATAAGGAAGTAGTCGGTTCCTCGGGGAATGACTGCGACGTATTGATGGAGGGAGACCTGAGAGCTTGGCCCGAAGTCGACGGGAAGTCGCCGCGCTTCCACGATCTCGAACACACGCGCAAGTCCCACCGGCAGACGCAGAGGACGGACCGCCGACACCTCGCGGCCCGACCGAGATTGACGCATGGCCTCCACCGCGTCCTTGGCGGACATGAAATTGGGGGTATCCCGGTCGATGAGGCGCACCGAGATCGTGGCACGCAAGGCACCGGACGGATCGTCGGGTCCAAACGCGCGGACAACGGGGCCGAGCGCATCTTCTTCTTCATATGCGTTCCAACCCTCGGACGGGAGGTCGGCGCGGAACAATCGCGATGGGGGCTCATAAGGAACCCAATCCGTCGCCGGAACGGCCGTGGTCGCTTGACCCGGATTTGAGGCAGCGGCGGCCGCGCGCGTAGAGTCGAGCAGCCAATCCGCGTGGAGGGGTGTGGCGGCCAGCAGAACGAACAAAATAGGGCTAGCGCGCATGGCTGTCGCCTTCTCTTTTCGATTCGCGCCAAGCGCGCTCAACGCGCGCGGCCTCGGCGGCGATGAGGCCCGACCGGCGTAGGCCCTCGGCGCGATCTGTGGACGATGTCGCGCACGCCGGAGGAGAGCTTGTCAGGCGCGCGCGGGCCGTCGCTTCCTCGGCCTCTGCGATTTTGGCTGATTCTTTAGCGCTGTTCGGATCGATAAGTTTCACCTCGATCAGGGTTTCCAATATTCCGACTCGGCGCGCGCGGCGCCGTGCCGCTTCCACCAATGAAGCGACCAAGGCTTCGCGCGAACAGTCGGAGTCCTGACGCTGGTTTCGCGCGCGTTCGGCCAGCGGCGGACCACGGCGCGGGTCGTATATCTGGACTCGTGATCCGGCCCACGATGCGATGGTAAGATCATCTTCTTCCGCCGAACGGTCTCGCCAGCCGCCCAGTTCGGTCCTTCGGTCGGGGTCAAGAAACGCGACTTGACCGAATTCTTCCTGTAAGCGCGCTGAAAAAAGAAGGCGTGCCGTTCGTGCCCATCGCCGTGCAGCGTAAGGCGAGGAATTAAATCCCTCCTGGGCCAATCCCAGCAAGAGGATTTGTTCGAGAAGTTCGCCGGCCTGTTCGAAGGTCGAATAAGTTCCGCGTCGGCTCGCGTCGGGGTAGACTCGAACGGAACCCCAGGGCCCGTTCTCGACGGAGGACGGGGTTTTTTCGGTCGCAAAGGCGTCAAGATCGGGCCGGGCGACGCCGAGTTCCGACCAAGCTTGCAGCGACTCCGGAAGGAGGGTGTCGGAGCGTTCGGCGAAAAGGCCTTTTTTAACGGAGACCATGACGGGACCAGGACTCAATGTGATGGTGGGCGGCGTTAGGGGATTGGCGACGTCGTGGACGAGGCCCGCGCGCAAGCTGGCTCCGGTGCGCGAACCGTCGAACACGATTTGAGGAATCAGTCCCACGACAGTGCGGTGTAAAAGCGGCAGGCAGAAGTCGGGAGCGCGTTTGCCGATCAATTCCAAGAGGGCGCGACCTTCCTTTGAATAAGGCCCATTGGCGACGAATTCTTCGTAGTCGGCGGCCGTAAGGACGGCTGGCGCAGGCGGCTGGGGAGCGGGGGTAATCGCCGTAGTAGTGGCGATGGCCGGTACGACGGGTGGGGTTACCACTGCGACCGTCGCGACGGCAATGGTCGCGGGAGACGGGGGAGGAGCGGTCACAGCGGCGGCCGACGAAACGACTGGAGGAGTCCAAGGCCTGAAAACACCCAACTCGGGTGTCGAGAGGGTTGGAAGCCATGGTTTTACGGTTGCGGGGACCACCGGCAGAGCGGTGGGCGGCGGTGCTGCGGTGGGCGAATCGATCGCAGGATCCGTCATCAAGACGGCGCTCATCTTTTCGAATCGCGGGGGAATTCTATCCAGGGACTCCAATTCCTGCAGCGAAAAATAAGGGCGGAAATCACGACGGGGAACAATTCCAAAAACGATCCAATTCTGCCGCACCAATTCGCGCACAGCCTCTTTGTCCTGCGGCGTCAGATTTTTTTCGGAGTCGTAACGCGTGATGACGGCGTTGATTTGCAGAAGCGCGCGCAAGCGGCGCGCGCTCGCGAGTCGGGAGAGGAGGAACGGCATGTCGTCGCGCGCTACCGCAGATTCGTTGATCTTGTCCCAGACCCGACCGTCCTCATTAAGCGCGTACCCGTTGCCAGTCAATAATTCCCGGGACAAGTCGTCCAAGGGCGCAATTTTGGCGTCATAGGCCGGGGAGATATAAGCAGCCGCGCGAGGGGCCCCGGGCGTGGCCAGAAGGGCGCAAACGGCGATCACCACACAGGTCATCATTTGCCTTGAAAGCATAAGACGTGGCGATTATACATTTGTTGCTCCGGGACGTCCCGAAAAGGCATTATGCCCCCGCACATATGAAAGGGCTCCTGACGCACTGGTTTCCAGGCGGTTCTCGCCTCACCGCCCTCGATTTTTTTGTTTTCGGACTTTTACTCATCGGCATGGCCATTTTGGGACACATGGTCGGTAATCGGGTCGAGGATTCGGAAACATACGTCCGTGGCAACCGTAAAATCTCATGGTGGGCGGCCGGAATCGCATTGGTTGCGGCCGAGGTGAGTGCCTTGACGGTAGTCGGGTTGCCCGCCGCGTCGTTTCATGGGGACTGGGCCTATTTCCAATTTTTCGTGGGTGCTACGATCGCCCGAGCATTCGTGGCGGTGACGGTTGTTCCGCTTTTGTTCAAAACCGGCGGGATAACGCCTTACGCATGGCTTGAGACTCGATTCGGCCCTTGGACGCGGGTCGCCGGAGCCTGCGCCTTCATCACCACGCGCCTGTGCCTTTCCGCGGTGCGATTGCTGGCGGCGTGCGTGGCCGCGGGAGCGCTGATGGGTTGGGGGCCGGCTCCGATGCTGGTTCTATTAACCGTGATTGTCTTGGTCGGCCTGACGCGTGGCGGTGTCGTGGCAGCGGTGTGGACGGGTGTATTCCAGACGGGCATAGTCGTCGGCGTAGGCATACTTAGCATCTTATTCTTCTTCCGGCGGGTGGATGGCGGGCTGGGAGGAGTTTGGAGCCTGACATCGGCAGCGGATAAACTGCGTATTTTCGACTTGGGTGGCTCGCCGTTGTCATTGCTTTTTTTCAAGCGATTATTCGGCGATCCCCCGATTTTTTGGGGCGCGCTCATCGCGGGCTTTTTAGGGTCGACCGCTTCTTTTGGAACCGATCATGAAATGACCCAGAAAATCATGTCGACGCCGGACGTCCGTTCCAGCATCCGAGCGATAGCGGTTTCTTTCGCGGGGTCATTGGCCGTGATCGTGCTTTATTTGAGCGTCGGTACGCTGCTGTTTGTTTACTACAAGCAAAATCCGGGGATGGCGCTGCCCTACCGCGTCGATCAAATTTACGCTCATTTCGCCGTAACCGCCATGCCCCGGATCATGCGCGGGCTCGTGCTCAGCGCAATCGTTTTGGCGTCGATCGACTTTCCGTTGGCATCACTGTCCACGGTTTTCTCCGTCGACTTGAGGCGGCGACAAACACGGGTGCTGACCTCTCCGGCGACCGAGCTGAGCTCGTATCGTCGCGCGGCTGTCGTCTTCGCCCTTTTGATCGCGGCCTTGGCCTTCGTATTCGCGTCGTCGCCGTCGGCGCTGTCGTCAGGATTTAAATTCGGAGCAGTGTTTGTCGGCCCCATATTAGGAATATTTCTCTTTGGGATAGTGTCTCCTCAGGGTGGCGACCGCGAGGCGTTGATCGCTTTTCTTAGCGCCGCCGTATTTGACGCGATTCTTCTTACCCTTGCGGAACGGGGCGCTTGGTTTTTTGGGTGGAGTTGGATTTTGCCGATAGGAACGTCCGTATCCGCGGGTATGGCGTGGTGGCTGTCGCGGCCGTAGGGTTAGTTTGCCGGATTAATAGCGCGTAAGACTTCGGTGTGGCTTAGCGTCTTTTGCATGAGCAGGGCGCGGACAAGCGCGCGATGAGCAGCCTCATGTGCGTGTAGAATTCCGGAGACATGGGCCGCGGCGTCACGTAAGAGCATGTCCACGTCGACCGAACGGTCGAGTCGTTGCAAACGACCGGCGACCATTCGAGCGTCGTCCCAGTCGTGACCTACTTTCTCCACGTCGTGGAACGTCAGGCGTTGAGCCACTGGCCCGCCCATCGTCGCATAGATTTCCGCACGTAAAAGATCAGCGCGAAGTGGCAGCGGCTGTGTCGTGAGGGCTCGTATCGTGACCGCGCCGAGAGCGCCCAAGCCCGGGATGATCGTGACGGATTTAAGAGGTAGCAATCTCACCGCCGGATCGTGAATATGCACAATCGTTTCACCCGCGAAATGGCAGGCTACACGAATCGGGGCGATGTGAGCATGCGCAGAGAAGCCGATTGATATTAGAGCAGAGACCAGAGCCGTTCTCATAAGACGAATCTATCAATAAGCGCGCCAATCCTTATGGGACTTTGGGGCCAGAAACCGCCATACAATTGGCCCAAGAGAGATGGGGACTTACGACTGTCGGGCGGGATCGAACCCACACTGAACGTAATTTATTTTTGGTGATTCAAAAGTACTTTGATGCCGGTCGAACCAGGAAACACGAGTCCCGGCGCAGCGCCTTCCAGGTCGCCGGGTTTCGGTGTCCCGACGTCGCCGTGGGTGTTCATTTCGGCGTGGACGGTCAAAGATTCTCGGCGCCGCAACGAGGGGATAAGGAGGTCTCCGGGACCCAATTGAAAAACCGCGGGGAATTCGGGATTCACAATGCGGTGCACCGCCACGGGCACACCTCCGGCATTTTTGGCGACGATGAAGAGCATCACGTTTGTTTTGGGCGCGCGGTCGCGTAAACGAGGAGAGATGTCGACACTCCCGGTCAGACGAAAATCAACGGAGAATAATTCGCAGCCCGAGAAAGTAGCAGCGATCAGCCCGATGAGGGCGAGGCGCTTCATGGATTGGGCGTAGCGGATGGCGACGAGGTCGCGCGCACCCCGAGCCAGAACACAGTCAGGCTGAATCCGAACGAGATCAAGGGGAGCAGGGGGATCGCGAACGGAAGGAGAGTGTCCAGGCTATACAGGAGACAGCCCGCCGTTTGAGCGTGTATTCCCAGGCGGGTAAATTGGCCGAAGGAAAGTGTTGCTTTCGACATCGAAGCGAGTATCATTCCGATCAACGCGTACATCAATGCGCAAACGCCTATCGACGTGGCAAAGCCGAGAAAAGCGATAAGCAAGACGGTCGGATAAAAAATCCAATTAAAGCCGCGCTCAAGTCCTCGGTACACGGCAGCGTCGACCGTGAACGGTTTATTCGCAGCGGTCTTCGATAGGTCGATCACCCGCATCTGATTGTTATTTTGCGCCAGGTACAGTTCCCTAGCGGTTAAAAAGGCGACTACTTTTTTATCAGAGAACTCCGCCGCAGTCAGGGGGCCGACTCGCGTCGTGTCGATCATCAGCGCGATGTCCTTGTAGCGGGGATGCTCGAGGCGCAGCGGCCCCGGCGGGTTGCTTTTCACCGCCGAGCCGGTGAACTGTATCACGGGCATGCTCGTTTCGAGCCACGCGAATGATTGGGTGAATAGCGGGGTGAGCCTCAGTTTAATCGCAATGCCGAGGGCGGCAAGGAAAATGATGGAAAGAAACGCCACGTATCGGGACGTTCGAGCGGTTTTTTCGTCGGCGAAGCGGGGATAGGTGGAAGGAGTGAGGCTGGCGAGGAGATCGGGAATCATGGCCGCATTCTACCAGTCCGCCGCGCGTCGCTCAAATGGTTTCGGGAAGCCCCGTCCATGGGGTTTCGGCGCGTCCCTGTCGGGCATTGGCCCAGCGCGCACCGACGAACAGCCACGTCGAAAGTCGGTTCAAGTACACGAGGACGCCCTCTGGGATCGGGTCAACAGCGGAGAGGTCGACGACTTCGCGCTCGGCACGTCTGGTGACGGCACGGGCGACATGCAGGGAGGCGCCCACGAGCCCGCCGCCGGGAAGTATGAAAGTATTCAGCGCAGTCAGCGAGCGGCTCCAGGAATCGATTTCTGACTCCAGTCGCGAGGGTGCCGCGGGCGGCAGTCCCCGGGAAAATGGGCCACCGAGCTTGGGCAGTTGTTCGACGGGAGTAGCCAGAAGGGTGCCGACGACGAAACACTCTCCCTGCACTCGCTGCAAAGCCGCGTCTAGCTCCACGAGGGCCGCGTCGGCGGCGATCAGAGCGCGCGTGTTCCCCAGGTGGCAATTCAGCTCGTCGACGGTTCCGTAGGCGGCGACCCGAGGATCGTTTTTTGACACGCGCGATCCGCCGAAAAGGCCGGTATCGCCTTTGTCTCCGGTGCGCGTATAGATCGTCATCGAGTTGATTCTACCGGATTTTTTTCATTTCGCGCCGAGTGCAGTATGGCGCAGGGCATGATTCTTGGCCAGGCGATTTCGAATCGTTCCACGCAGCGTTTTCGCCGGGAAAAGTCGGGCCGACTCCACAAGAATACGCACTGCTCCTTCGACGTCGCTGATTCGCACCCGTTCGGGAGCGACCCTGGCGGCTCCCCAACCATTATGATAGTTGACCAACGGCACCGCGATTCCCGCGGCCTCCAGGCCGAAGGCTTGATAGGCGGTTGCTTCGCACGTGCCGCCGGTCAGTCGCAGGCGCTGAATTTTGGTTCCGTGACGACGCAATCGTTTTGCGCTTTCGTCGAGAAGGTCGACGAGGTTCGCATCAAAGACGCAGGCCTTGTCGCCCAGGCGAATCGTCGGGCCGTGGCCGGGGCGGGAGCCGGGAAGTTCCCGGGACGACTCGATCGAGAGGTAGGAATCATGTTCGCGAAGTTCGCCGCAGCGGATCATATCGAGAGCGCCTATAAATCCCACTTCCTCGGCGCGATTGAGGAGCACGGTCACGTTGACGCGGGCGCGGGCGTTGACCAACCGGCGCAACGCCTCTAATGACACGGCGCAACCCAGCAGGTCGTCGACGGAGCGCGACTCGAGCCACCCCATCTTGATCCGGCAGGCGGGAAGACAGAGAACGGCGAATGCAGGCGTTTTTCCGGCGGGGGGCGGGAGCGTCCACCGAATTGACCATGATTCCCCGTCCTTTTGTGGCCGTGGTCCTATGACTCCCAAGGCCATCGGGGAATTGTCTTTTGGATTTGCCGGGAATGCCTCGACCGCGCAACCGGCAAGCAGGTGCGGGGGCAGGCCGCCCTCGAGGCGCGCGGTGGCTCCCGAGGCTGAGTTTCGTTGAATGGAAAAGGCCGGATGGTCGAGGTGGGCCGCCCAGGCCAGCGCGGGCAACGTTTTGGCGCCGCGATACCGGACGATGATGCCGCCGGGGATGGTGCGCACGCTCACGCGTTTGCCCAAAAATTTAGCGATCCAAGAGCGCGCTTTTTTAGCGACCGCGGCCTCATAAAACGGAGCCGTCGGCACCGAGGTTAGGTGGGCGAACAGGGCTAGGGCGCCAGGTTTCATGATGCGAGATGGCGGCCGAGGAAGGCCTCGGCAGCGGCGTAAAATTTAAGACGGTTTTCGGGCTTTGCGAAGCCGTGACCCTCGTCCGGGAACAATAAATATTCGACCGGCTTGTTCTTGGCGCGTAACGCCTCCACGATTTGCTCGGATTCCGCTTGCTTTACGCGCGGATCATTGGCGCCTTGAGCGATCAACAGCGGAATTTCGATGCGATCGACGAAAAAGAGCGGGGAGCGTGATTTCAGGAAGTCCGCCTCTGTTTCCACCGAACCGACGCGCAAGTCGAACACTCGCTTCATCGGTTCCCAATAAGGAGGAATGCTTTGGATGAGGCTGATCAGGTTCGACGGACCGACCACATCGACCGCGCAACGGTATTCGCGCGGAGTGAAAGCGGCTCCCGCCAAGGCGGCGTAGCCTCCGTAAGAGCCGCCGTAAATGGCGATGCGTTTGGGATCTGCGATGCCGGAGTCCACCGCCCATTTCGCGGCGTCGCTGAGATCGTGTTGCATTTTTGCGCCCCATTCGCGATCGCCGGCGTGCAAGAAGCGCTTTCCAAAACCCGTAGAGCCGCGGTAGTTGACTTGGAGACAGGCCATGCCGAGGCTCGCCAGCCACTGCGCTTCGGGATGGAAGCCCCAGCGATCCCGAACCCAAGGCCCGCCATGGACCAAGACGACCAAGGGGAGGCCCTTCGGATCGCGGCCCGCCGGGGTGGTCAGATATGCGCGGATTTTCAAGCCGTCGCGAGCGGAAAAAGACACGGGCTTCATCGTGGCCAGATCATACCCGTCCAGTTTCGGCCGCGTCGAAAAAAGAAACTTGGCTTTGCGGGCTTTCCGGTCCCAGCGCCAAAACGAGGGCGAAAGGTCGGGACGGTTGACCAGCAGGTACCACACCGTGTCGGCGTCATCTCGACTAACGATGGAGACGTCTCCATCTAAACTGGCCAAAGCCTTGAAATCTTCAGCCAAGGCCGGGTCGAGGACCTGCCAGCGCAGGCGATCGACGTCGAATGCGACGGCTTCGACGTGATAATTTCGCGGATGAAGGAGTACCGGACCCAGATCGGAGTCCGGATCCTCGGCGAGCACTAAGGCGTCGCCGCCGATTGCGGGCATTTCCAAGAGTGCGGTCGTGTCGCGTCCGACGCTCGATTCAATATATATTTTCGCGCCGCCAGGCGCCAGTCCGTGAGCGCCGATTTGATCGTCGGGGCCGCACGACAAAATGTCTTTCCAGACGGAGCCTTCGCGCAACCGCAGCACGGTGCCCCCGTCAGGCCGCATCGCTTTGGCGACCCGGATCTTGAACTGATGGTCGGGCAGCCAACCGATAATGTCCCCGGGATTTTCCGCCTCCAGTGTCCTCGAGCCATCCGAAAGGTTAATGCGGTAGACGTCGTGGGCGCGCGGATCGCGGTCGTTCATCGCGACCAAGATTTCATCGGGAAAGTTCGGTTCTGTGCCCACGATTTGCGCCTGCACTCCCGGCAGCGGTGTTAAGTTGCGCGTGGCCCCGGTTTCGACGTCGGTCTGGTACAAATGCCAGTTTTCGTCGCCGTCCTTGTCTTGGATATAAAGGATCGAGCGCTGGTCTTCCGCCCATAAGTAATTACGCACCCCGCGACTGCGATCGTTGGTGAGCGGCTTGGCCGCGGACCCTTCGGGTCCGACCCATACGTTGAGCACGCCCTCATCGGGAGCCAAATAAGCCCAATATTTCGCGTTCGGGGAGATCTTCGGAGAGGCCTTTTCCGGGTTTCCGAAGAGCAGTTCGCGCGGGATTCGTTCTTTCATGCTAAAATATTTTATTCCGGGGTTCGGGTGGCGCGTTCGTCTAGCGGCCTAGGACGCTGCCCTCTCAAGGCGGAGATCACGGGTTCAAATCCCGTACGCGCCACCAGACCCCTGGGATAAATTAGAGCAGTTTCTCGACGGAGAATGGGCGGCAATACGGTTCCGCCTGCTCTCCGTCGCTTTTTTGGGATCTCGCGCCCTGGCGCCAAGTGTCGGGGTCTTGACTGTGACAGGTGACCGCTTTACACTCTTTGGGCTCATCTTGATAAGGAGCTAAGGAGTCTCTCGTCTCGACTGAGAAAAGCCATTGAGCTAAAAAAAGGCGGCCGCAAAACCTGACCTTTAACCGGATATAGGGTCGTTGACGTAATCGATAATATTATTTCAGAATCCCAATGTTGAGAGTAGTGTTCGCGTTAATCTTTTTTGGAGCATTTCTTATGGCCAAGCCAATTGAGGCAAAGAGAAATCCTTGTCTAGAAAATTTGCCGATTTTGATGTGCCGTTCTCATGCAAACGCCGAATGGCCTGCCCATCTTGTGACGCCAAGCGCGCGGTGGTGGAAAGCGCTCAGGCAAAGAAAGTGACATGCCGTTCTTGATCCCTCAGGAGACTTTGGCGTACTGGAAACGCAGGCCCGCTGTGCCCGTCACCGACCTGGACATTGCGATGCTCGAAGCACGCATGGGGAAAAAAGCGCCGGCAGCATATACCGAGTTCATGAAAACCTACGGCCCCGTCTCATTTGATGACGACCTCAACTGCCGATTCGACTTCGTCATTGAAGCGGCTGGGCAGAGCGAGCGGGCTAGCAATGCTATCTCGTTCGTCAAAGCGCCGGAGAAGGCGCTTCGCTACTACGACGGCCTCCAAAAGGACCCGAAGCTCAGTTTCCCGAAACACCTGCTACTCTTCGCGATGGACTACGGTCAAGGCGAATTACTGATCGAGTTCGGACCCGGCAGCGGACGCGTGTTCTTCTGGGACTTCGATCGGCACGACTGGGAGACCGGTACGACGCACATCCGCTTCGTAGCCGCCAACCTCTTCGACTTCATCAACGGCCTCAGGCCTTTCGACGCCTGACTGCGCCCATGACCGACGTCGCACGTCGGATGGCCGCCTGCGCCTTCGATGCTATCTTCGCATAACGGCTTTGAGCCTCAATTCGTTGCTGGAACCCGCCAAGAACGGGGCGGGGATTCGCGATTAGGCTCTGTGTGCCGCAATATACTCGCGCACAGCGTCGTGAGTCGTCATCCAATTGCGCTGAAATTTGACGGCCGCGAGTTTGCCTTTTCGAACAAGAAGACTGAGATACTCTTGAGAATAGGGGGTTCCTTTGGCAGCCTCAGCCAGGGTGATGTAGCCTTGTTTTTCATAACCAACGTCTGCAGAAGGGGTCAGAGCCTGTAGATAAAGCGCCAGCGAACGCTCGACTGCGCGCATAATAAAGCGGAAATATTGGTGGTATTTCCCTTGGTCGGCTTCTTGAAGCACGCGGTAGTATTTTCGGCGATCCGTTTTTAGGATGACAGCCGGCGGGTATCCGCTCTGCATCAGAAGCAAATTCATGAAAAGGCGCGCGCAGCGTCCGTTTCCGTCGATAAACGGATGAATATACACCAACCGGTGGTGGGCCATCGCCGCGCGCAAAATTGGGTGCAGGGAGGAATATTCCAAGTCCAGATCCTTAAAAAATTGATCCATCTGTATGGGGATCTTGCGCGGGTCGGGTGGCAAATGGATGGCCCCTAATATCCGTACCCGCTCACGCCGCCAATGTCCAGCTTCATGATCGTCAATTCCCTTCAGAATGATCCGGTGGAGCGCTCTGACCGCGGCCTCGTCGAGATTTTTTTTCTCTTGAAGCATTTGCTCGAGCTCCGTGATGGCCTGGCGGTGGTTGACAGCCTCCAGGTGTTCTCTCAGGGGTTTCCCAGAGATTGTAAGCCCCTGCTGCAGTACGATAGCGGTTTCTTTTAAGGTGAGGGTGTTGCCTTCGATCGCGTTGGAGTTGTAGGTCCACTCGACAACCATTTGCTCATGAAGGCGCCCTATCGCCGCCTTGGGGAAGGGGCGCAACGCGTCCAGCTGCTCTTTGAGCCGGCCGATCGCAGCGAGTGGGGTGGTAAGGGCTATAAGGTCTTCCATATCGGATAAGTGTTTAAATTGTATATCCGATACGATACGAAATCAAGTGGATTATATGATGATTGTAGCCGCCAATTAGATATGTCCTGTTTGTGCCAAGTAGAAATGTCCGGTCAGACGATAGATTTCTCCCCGCTGTCTTGGGGAGGCAACGGGCATGGAAGGGGACGTTCTTCCAACCATCATGGCCTCAAAATTGGACGGGAAACACTGCGTAAGTTGATGACGCAAGTGGATCTGTGGCAACCCCACCGACAGGGCCCGAGGCACCGTGCGTGGCGTGAACGCCGGGCGTGCGTTGGGATGATGGTCGCAAACGAGGCTTTGGAGCTGTCTCACTGGCGCCTTTCTTGGGCGGCCAATTACCTTTCGCCTGCATTTCTCTGACCTGCTTGGGATGAATGTTCAACTCATCCAGATGATGTTGAATCAGAAACTCTTTGACCTTGGCCAAGTATTGGCCCTCCAACGAAGCAGGCAAAATGTGTCCGCGCCGGGCCTGCGGGTTTCCTTCCATCTTGCCTTCAAAGTACGTCGAGGTAATGTCGTAGAGCAGCAGGTCGTACTTGATGTCGAACAGCCCTTCCCATTGTTTCTTGATGTGAGCTTCCAGTGCCGCCTTCAAGGGCAGAACTTTGTCGAGTCCTCGGTACAAGCGGTTTTCGTTTATCTTTTCCTCGTTGACGCCCAGAATGTCGGCCAGCGCTGTCTTGCGCAGCCAGTCTTTGGCAATGTGCAGTTCGCTTGACGGCTCGCAGAACCGCGCCACGGTCAGAATCTTGGCCATCGTCGACCAGGGGATATCCTCG
>JANPGH010000115.1:0-18487 GCA_031423795.1 Elusimicrobiota bacterium
TGTTTTGTCATAATGCATATAATATACTATATGCATTATAATTAAAAGCAAAAAAGGGTCTTGCGAAAAGTCATAACCACTTCGCGGGGCTGGCTACGTCGGTAGGAAGGTGCGAAAAACTACCGATTCGTCAGGGCTGACACAACTAGGTAATACGTCCGGGCGGACGCGTTCAGCCACGCAGCGCGGGATCAGTCTGAAGAGCGGTCACGCAGGCCATGTTGACGATGTCGTCGACGCTGGCGCCGCGCGAAAGGTCATTGACGGGCTTGCTGAATCCCTGGAGAATCGGCCCCAAGGCCTCGGCCCCGGTCAAACGCTGGACCAGCTTATAACCAATATTCCCCGATTGGAGATCCGGAAACACGAGGACATTGGCGCGCCCGGCGACTTTGGAGCCGGGAAATTTGCGCGCGCCGATTTCGGGAACGAGCGCGGCGTCGACCTGCATTTCGCCGTCGATCGCCATCTCCGGCGCTTTTTCCTTGGCGATGCGCACCGCCTCTTTCACGGCGGAAACCAGCTCATGTTCGGTCGAGCCATTGGTCGAAAAAGACAGGAACGCGATGCGCGGGTCGATGCCGCACAGAACCCGCGCCATTTTGGCCGAGGAAATACCAATGCTGGCCAGTTTGGCCGGCGGCGGATCGATGTTGATCGCGCAATCGGCCATAATCAAGACGCCGTTGTCGCCTTGCGACGCGTCTGGGAAAATCATGATGAAAAAACTCGAGACGGCCCGCACTCCCGGTGCGGGCTTGATGATGTGCAGAGCCGGCCGGACGGTGTCGGCCGTCGCGTGATCGGCCCCAGACAGGAAGCCGTCGACCCGGTCGTTGTGGAGCATCATCACCCCGAAAACCATCGGGTCGGCCACGGCGCTACGCGCTTGCTCAAGCTCGACTCCTTTGTGCTTGCGCAATTCGTGGTACTGGACGGCGTATGTTGCGAATTGTGAATCCGTCGTCGGTTCGATGATTTCGAGGTCCTTAATATCGACACCGTTTTTCTGCGCGACGATGGCCGCTTTCTCGGGACTTCCCAAAAGCACCGGCGTGACGAGGCCTTCGCTTTTGAGGATGGCCGCGGCCACCAAGGTTCGCTTCTCCTCCCCTTCGGGGAGCACGATTTTCTTGCGCAGGAGGGCCGCTTTGCGGCGAATTTCGGCGATGATCGGGGGTGGGGGGAGCATACGCTCACTTTAGCCAATGGCCCCCAAAGAGTTCAACAAAACTCTTTATAAACAAATAATGACAATTCTCTTTCGCCATCTTGACATTCGCTCTCTACGGGGCTAAGCTGGAATGGATGCCCCTTACAATAAGACGCCTTCGGCACACGCGCGGCGTCACGCTGGTCGAGGTCATGGTCGCCGTGACCATCATGACGGTAGGCGTTCTCGCCTATTTCTCGACGTTCCAATTCATCACGAAATCTTCCCACAACGCGACGGCGGTCACCTTGGCCTCCAATATCGCCCAAGCGCAACTCGAGGACCTGAAAAGCCAAAATTATTATTCGGTCCAAATCACGACCGAGACGACATGGATCTATTACGTCCGCGGTTACCCGATCCCCACGAACTGGTACCATTTGCTGGTAGATAATGTCACGTATCCGAAGACCAAGGTCACTCTCTCGGGCATAACGTTCTACCGATTCACGAGCGTCGCTTTCGTGCAGTACAATCCCATAAGTGGAGCGACGAGCGGAACGACCAGCACCTATCCCGACACGGGGGTCAAGCAAGTCCAAATTTTCGTGGGTTGGTGCGAACCCGGCGAACCCTGCAATGGCTATGCTTGGTGGCATATGCAATCGGCCACCGGCCTCATGCTCAACCCGAATTTGGACAAATACAGCGCCAAGATCACGGGGACCGTCAGAGACGCATTGTCGAGCAATCCTCTATACAGAGTGAAGATCAAAACCGCCGAAAATCCCAGCCTGGGCGCGAGCAGCGACATCAACGGACTTTTTAGTTTCAATGTCACTCCCGGGACCTACACCCTGACCGCCTCGCTCAGTAAATACTCTCCAGCGACGTCCGCCTCCTATTATGTCGGCGCTCAAGCGACACAGAACGTCACTATAGTTATGACGCCATTGGACACGGGAAAGGTGACGGGGAATATTTGGCTCAACGAGGAGCTGGTCATCAGCCAAGTCGTCGCGGCCAAGAACACAAAGACGTATTGGACATACCCGAGCAACAACGACTCGGCGACCTTTGACCCCCTGAACCCGACGGTCGATGTTTCCTACATCGAACTGTTCAATCCGACTACGTACACCATCAGCGTCTCCGCCCCCGACCACGCCACCCCTAATAACTTTTACCTCAATATGGCGCATTCTGCGACCGCCCCCAATAGCGAACAATTCGCAAATACGTTTTTTGACGTCATGCAGATATCAAGTGGGCTCAACCCCAATTACAGCCAGTTCGTGACCACCTTCATCCCGCCTCGCGGCTATTACCTCATCGCCAATTATCCGGCGTTCGATGTGGGAAGCCCGCCTGTGCGTATCAATGCAGACGCCTATTGGTACAACAGCCCGCCCACCGCCATGCCCGCGGCCCTCCCCAAATTGAACCCAACAAATATGGGTGCCGTCCAGATCTGCCGTTACAACGCAGCCACCTGTCCCACCCGTTACGCGCCCTGCACGCCATGCCCCAGCCTTATCGACTCGGTGTCTCCGTCGGATCCCCACACGGCCCCGCTGACTCGGGATCAGGTGTGTTGGTCAGGGACAACGACTGACGGCGCTCCCGCGCTCACGGTGCCCACGCAGGGCGTCTGGGGTTGGTGCCATCACGCCCCGATCCCCACTGCTTGCGGACTTCAGACGAACGCTTTGGGCGGGTGCGATTCGACCTCCAATGGCGATCAGCTTTTGCGTTTCTCCTACCCGGATCCAAACCCGCTACTCGTCCCCACCAGCTGCGCGGACGTCGAGAGTCATCTGCAACGGCCGATCTACGGTCCCGGGTATCAAACGTTTTTCGGCAGGCAGGATTTCTCATATCCTTCGGCAACAAACCCCTTCACGATCGGCAGCAATTGTTTCCTCGCCCCAAAGAACTCCTCGGTGTTCAATCAAACCGTGATCGGCGGCCTGCCCGCGTTTGATTTTCGCGCTTGGCCTTATTCCTGGGGGGGGTCCATCGCCGCGACCGTCCGTCTTTCCACCGATTCATCCTCGACGCAGGCCACCCCCACAGTCGTGACGCAAACCAACTTCCTGGGAAACACCCAGTATTACTCGTCATTCACCATCGTCGACGCGAGCACGGGAACATGGACCACGCAAATCGCCTATTATCAATCGCTTTCGGGATACCCCCCTTTGGTTGCCTCAAACCAATATATCCCGTCGTGGTACAACTCCTACATCGAGGTCCGCAATACTCAGGTGAGCGTCGGTGCAGAGAAACGCATCGTCAACGACGTCACCGTCCCGCCGTGGCAGGTGCTCAACCACAATGACGTCATTCTGCAAAAGCCGCCATCCAGCGGCAGCTCCTCCATTTCCGGCTTTGTCTACGACATCAACGGCAATCCCATCCCAAATATAACGGTCACTGCCTACGGACTATCCGTACAAACGACGGCCAACGGGCAATACTACATCCCGCTTCCCAATTATGTGTTGATCAATTTAGTCATCAACCCCAACAACCTCAATCCGAATTATGTCAGCCAGCAATACCACACCCAGATCTTGGTCGGTGGTATGATCATCCCCACGTTCTTCTTGCCCAATGCTAACGTCGCCATCGGTAAAATGACCACCGATGCAGTAGCGGGTTTGCCCAACCAAGCCGTCGCCGCAACGATATTTGGCGGCATGACGGCGGGATCCATCGCCTCGGACAGCCTGGGTTTTTTCTATGTGCGCAATCTCAGCACGGGTGACGTCACGTTTAGCCCGATCCTCAGTCCCGGCCAATCCTCGACCCCTCTTTCCCAAACCGTGAACATTTCCGGTAGCGGCGGCAATATTTGGGTCGCCACGTTCACGATCTCGGGCGCACTCGGCAAATTGAGCGGCAGCGTCCGCGACGGCAGTGGCGCCCTGATCAAAAGCGGGGCTTTGATCATCGCCTCGACGGGAGCGCTCACGAACGCCATGACGGCTACGCCCGCCTCCAACACTGCGCCGGTCTTCACCACCTGGAGCGACGGCGACGGCAAATACTCCCTCTCCGCGGGGGCCGTCAATAATTATAACGTCCGCGTCTGGGTTCCCCTCGCGACGGCGGGCGGAGCTTCGGCCGCGCCTTGCATTCATACGTATGTGGCAAACGTCAACATCAGCGCCACCGGAACAGTCCAGGATTTGACATGCCCTTAATTTTTCGGCGACGCAAATCCGGCTACACGTTGGTGGAAGTGATGGCGACAGTGGCGATCGTCGGCGTGGCGATGGGCATGGGAGCGCAATTGTTCATCCAATTTCAGAAATTTTACATAAGCTCCATTGCCCGCGCTGAACTTCAACGCGACGGCCGCGTCTCTCTCGAATTGATGTCGAAAATCATTCGCCAAGCACAGTTAAGCAGCCTCACGATCACCACCGATTTGGGCCAAAGCACTTTCGATCGCATCCGATTTACGACACCCGATGGCAGGGAGTGGATTTATTATCAGAACGGCAACAAACTCATGCAGCAGGTGACGGATGTCGCTGCCAATATCAATATCAGCATTTTGACGCGAAACCTGTATTACCTGTCTTTCTACTTTCCGAACTCGCTTAATCCGCGCCTGTTGAACATATCGATGGCATTGAGCAAACCGACGTTTCCGGGCCAACACAAGGAGCTCCAAATGCCCACCCAATTCATCCTAATCGAAAACTAATGAAACCCCATTCCCGCGGCCAGGCCTTGGTCGGCGTGGTGATCTCGCTCATCGTGCTCGGGATCCTGATCCCGGTGGTGCTGCGTTTGACGACGAAGGAAGCCGTGCTGTCGATGGACAAACTGCGCGGCGATACCGCATTCCAGGCGGCGCAAAGCGGTCAAATGAAGGCGGCCTTGATCATCTCGCAGCATTGGGACCGAATCTTCGGCGGAGGACTCGGGGCGCCTATCACCGGCTATCAATTCGACGTTACATATGATGACAACTTGAATTCATTTTGGAGGTCCTCCCAAGCCGGACGTTATTCCATCTCCATCGCCAGCGGCCCGAGAACTAGCGAGGTAACGGTGATCAGCATCGGACAGGACATCCAGCGCAAAAATGTCCGGGCGATCAAGGCCACTTACAAAATAAATATGCCCGCCGCAGCCATTTTTTCCCCGGCGCCGGGTGCTGGTATCACGACCCATTGGGGTCCGGTGATCACCAGCGCCAACCAAGCCACGGGTTCGGTCGCCATCGGCACACCCGCCCAGCCGGCGCTAAATTTCGAGGCGTATAAGTGGAAGGCCCAGGATGCGGCCAGCCGTCCCGTTGAGAGATGCAATGGCGCTATGTGGCCCGGTGGCGCAACTCCTAATAACAGCTGCTTCTGGAGCGTGGATAGGACTTTTGACCAAGTTAATGAGACGTCCAGCCACACCGTCTACGTGGATGGCAACGTGGATATTAATGCCACCGGTCAGTTTTATATGCCCGGAAGCCTCATCGTCTCCGGCAATCTCACGGTGACAAATATTGGAACTCCCTCAGCCAACGCCAACTACAATATCCCGGAAACCGTGGGGCCGTCAACGCTCAACAAGTGGTTTTCCTCGCTGGGCATGCCTATGGACGCCGTGAAACATATAGCCCCTGTCGTCGACACCAACAACGTCAGCGAGTGGCCCGGCGATAATGGTCTGGCCACAAGTTGGACGGACACCCCGGGCAATAGATTTAAGTTCGGGGATTCACTTTGCGTCACGGGATGCGTTGCTAATTGCGAGACAGTCTTAGGCAACTGCAGCAAGAGCGGGACAAGAGATTATCCCGCGCTACGCGGATTCATCTATGTCGGCGGTAACGCTACATTTAACGACGACACGATCATTCATGGAGTGCTATACGTTCCCAATGGCTCGGTGACCGTGGCCGCTGGAAAAACTCTGAAAGTTTATTATGACCCGGCCGTGTTCGACCGGATTCAATCGGCCAATCCGCCTCCACTGCAAACCAGCTGGGCCGAGGTCAATTGCGACCTCGCGACCCCCCCGCTGATCACCGGCAGCATCAGCTGCCATTAACCGCCTTTAAGCCACAAGACCCGGTCAGCGGCCTTGAACGCGCTCGGCCGGTGGCTGACGAGGATGATCGTCGGGGCAGGCCCAAATTTTCCGGAGCGCAGGTCCTGCAGTAGGCCTAAGATCTTGGCTTCTGTTTGCGCGTCCATCGCCGCCGTCGGTTCGTCTAGGATCAAAAGACGGGGGCCATTGAGAAGCGCGCGCACCAACGCGACCAATTGCGCCTGCCCTCCGGAAAGCCCCGCCCCGTGAGGACCGACGGGCGTGTCGATACCTTGAGGAAAGCGCGTCGCGTCGTTCAAAAGAAAATCGGCTCCGAACGCGCGCAACGCCTGCGCGATCTCGGCGTCGCTCACATACGGTTTCCCATAGCGCAAATTTTCCCGGACGGTTCCCGCCATCAGGCCGGAGTCCTGCGGGACGTATCCGATCTGCTGGCGCCATTGCTCGGCAGACAAGAGGTGCGCTTCGATCCCGTCGATAAGGAGTCGGCCCGACCGTGGGCGATCGAGTCCGGCGATGATGCGCAGAAGCGTCGTCTTGCCCGAGCCGGACGGGCCGGCGATCACGGTCAGACTCGCCGGCGAAATCCTAAAACTCAACTCGTCTAATACCCGGCGGCCTGCATCGTAAAAGAAGGACATGGCGTCGGCCTGGACTTCTCCGGCGATAATCCCTGCAGGCGCGCCGAAATCGGACGGTTTAGCCGATGCTAAGAGTCGGCTGATCTCGGTTATCGCGCCAGAGTGCTGCTGCGTGAGAGCGGAGATATCGGTCAACTCACCAAGCGCGCCATATACGTAGCTGGCATAGAAAGCCACCATAATCGCGCTCGCGACAGGCAAGCCGACGATCATCGCGATGACGAAGGCGCCGGGAAACGCGAGCGGCACCGCGATGACTTCCTCCCAAGAACGCCAGCGCGCGCCGATCTTAACGCCTTCAAGCAGTATCGATTTTATTGCCCCCAACGTCATATGCAGGCGCTGCGTCTCCCCCTGCTTCTTGCCGTAAGAGAGCACGGTGTCGGCGTTCGTGAAAACGTCCACAAGGTGCGCGTTGAGGTCGGCGCTACTTCTCTGATATCCGTCGAAAAGTTCGCGGGTGACGCGCCCGTACGCCGCGCCCAACAAGGAGACCGCCCCGAACGCGCCCAGCACGATCGCCGCTGCCGCAGGGTGCAGCGTATAAAGCAGTATCGAAGACGCCGCCAGGGTGAACATCGCCGCCAACTTGCGCACCGGCAGCCTCACGCCGATTTGTTCGACGGCGTTGGGATCGTCTTTGACCCGGCTGGCGAGCACGCCCGGAGTAGCACCTCCCGACCGAAAAGAAGCCACTTCAAGCAGCCTCGAAAACACCGTCCGGCGCAAATCCTCGACGACTCCGGCGGCCGCCTTTCCCTGGAGCATGTCGCTCCAGTGCCGCAACGGTATTGCGGAGATCAATGTGACCGTACTCAGTGCGGTCAATAGGACCACCGAAGCCGTCTCATGAGCGCCCGCGCTTTGCACAAGCGCGCCAATGAGCTTGGCGTTTAAAAGCATCAGCCCGGCGCCGGCCACTTTCAGAAACGCCGCCAACCTCACCTTACCGCGATAAGAGGCAATAACTGCATCCAACGCCGGCTCGCGAATAAACATTTTTTTAAGCCCGGCGACCGGACGCTGCAACGCCGTATGCAGACGCGACGTCTGCTGAACGACCGTAACGGCGGGAGCATCGACCGTATCGTCAGGCTTCGCACTCCAGTTCAGTAGCCGCACCCACCCGCGGTCGACTGCGCCGGCCCGGGTCGGTTCGGTGCCTCCTTGCGGGGAGGCCGAAATCATAGATTCAAGATTTTGGAAAACGCCTTTCCCGGGGTCCGAAGCAGCTGGTGACGCCGCCAGAGTCAACGGCCGCTCGACATCGCCGGACATGACATCGAGGGGACCAGCGAGAGTGGGGGGCTGGAGTTCCGGATGCACCGCATCCAGACCCCCCAGTGTTGGCGCATCGCCGAGCAGCATCGCCGGGTGAAGCGCACTGACGAGGGCGGCCGGAGCGGTCTTGGAGTGCCGCGGGCTTAAGGCGGTACGGGTCAAAGATGCCCAGGCGGACTGTGGCACAGCGGAACAGGCGAGCGCTACGCTGCAGAAGAGACGAATTGGCGTCATGGCTTCCCTCGAAGTTGCGGACTCTCCGACGGAAGACCGGACTCATCGCCTTGACGCGCGAATTACCGTTGCGGGGCAGCCCTGGACTTTCACCAGGTTCCACCGTCGGGAGTTAACGACGGAGAATAGTCGCATTTACGACGGGAGAACGTCAACGCGGCGAGAGGGCGGACGCCGCGGCCGCATCCAAAAGCCAGAGAATCTCTCCTTCTTGAGATGCGATCAACGACGCGGGAAGTTCGCGCGTCGCGGGCTCCTCTAATACACGCCGAAGTATTTCGGATTTTTCGGCGCCGGCAACTACGAAAAGGATTTTCGCCGCGGCGTTGATCACCGGCACGGTGACCGTCACTCGGGGCAATTTCGTCTCTGGAGTTTCGGCGGACGTGACGAGCTTCGTCTTTTCGCCGATCGCTGGCGATCCCGGGAATAGGGACGCGGTATGTCCGTCGAGGCCCAGGCCCAAAAAGATCCAATCGAAGTGCGGGCCGCGGATTTCGTCGGCGTAACGGCGGGCAGCCTCTTCCGGCGGAAACTCGGTACGCACGCGGTGTATGCGCGAGGGTTCGAGCGGGACATGGCGCAGCAGCGCCTCGTCGGCCATACGAAAATTGCTATCGGAATGGTCGGCGGGCACGCAACGCTCGTCGCCGAAAAAGATTTCGACGCGTGACCACGGCACGACTGAACGGAAAGGTTCTTGAGCGAGTCGCGCGTAAAGGGCGCGCGGCGTCGATCCGCCGGAAAGTGCTACGCGGAAGGCTCCGGTCGACGCGCCCGCCGCGTCCGCGAAAGCTCCGGCCGCGGCGGCGGCCAACGCCTCGGGGTCCGGGAAGACCTTGATTATCCGCGGCATTCGCGCCACCGCCGGCCGTCGCGGCGCAAAAGGTCTTCGCCAGCGTCCGGACCCCAGCTTCCCGCTGAGTATTGGGGGATCGTGTCTGGGGACTTGGCCCACGCATCCTGGATAGGTGCCACCGCCGCCCACGCTGCCTCCACCATATCGGCGCGTTGGAACAATGTTGCGTCGCCCGTCATCGCGTCATACAGGAGTCGTTCGTATCCAGTGCTGGGATTTTGCCCGAAATAGTCGTGGTAGTCGAAATTCATTTCCACTGATCCGATGTTCACCGAGGGACCAGGAATTTTAGCGCAGAATTCTAAGGCTATCCCTTCGCGAGGCTGGATCCGGATGATCAACTGATTGGCGGTCATCGCCGACACGGGAGTGTCGCGGAACATGTGGAAGGGCGCGGCACGAAATTGGACGACGATTTCGGTTGAGCGCATCGGAAGGCGCTTGCCCGTGCGCAGGTAGAAGGGAACGCCGGCCCACCGCCAATTGTCGATCGAAAGCTTGAGCGCGGCGAAAGTTTCGGTGCGGGATTTTTTGTCGATTGCCTCCTCGTCCAAATAGCCCGTGACGGGATCCCCCTCGACCGTGCCGGAGGCGTATTGGCCACGTACTATGTCGCGGCCGACGGCGGCCGCGTCGAGCGGCGCCAGTGAGCGCAGCAGCTCCACTTGCTTGTCGCGGACACCGTCCGCCGATAGCGAAATCGGGGGCTCCATCGTGGTGAGGCTCAGTAATTGAAAAAGATGGTTCGGAACCATGTCGCGCAATACGCCGATCTTGTCGAAGTAGCCGCCGCGAGAGCCGACGCCCAGTTCCTCGGCCGCGGTGATCTGAATATGGTCGACGAAACGGTGATTCCAAATCGGTTCGAACATGCCGTTGGCGAAGCGGAAAACCAGGATGTTCTGCACCGTTTCTTTGCCAAGATAATGGTCGATACGATATATCTGCCTCTCTCCCATCACGGAGCGCAGGTCCGCGTTCAGGCATTTGGCGCTTTCCAAATCGAGGCCGAAGGGCTTCTCGACGATCACGCGGCGCCACGTCCCGCGCTCCTCGCGCAGCAGGCCTGCGTCTCCTAATCCGCGCGCAATCGGGCTGAAAAATTCCGGCGCGGTCGCCAAATAAAAAAGAACGTTGCCGCGGATATTAAGACGTCCGAAGGACGCGGGATCGGAGAAGTCAGCGGCCAAGTAATGAAGGCGCTCTGACAGCCAAGAGATAACGGCTGGTTGTAGCGGTTTGCCGACGGATTTCTCGATGCCCTCCAACGCTTTGCGGCGAAATTCATCGTCGCTCATCGGCCGGCGAGCGATGCCGAGAAAAGAGAAAGAATCGGGCAGCAGCTTCTGCGCGGCAAGGTGATAAAGGGATGGGATTAACTTACGGTGGGTCAGGTCGCCGGAGGCGCCGAACACCACCATAGTACAGGAGTCGGCCGCCAGTGCTGCCTTCGGTAGGGGGACCGAATCGCCGGTCACGACTCCGCCTTCTTCGGCTCCTGATGGCCGCCAAATTTTTCGCGCATCGCGGAGAGCAATTTCTCCGCAAATGTGTGCGTCCGGCGGGAGCGAAAGCGCGTGTACAGCGCCGCGGTGAGCACATCCGCGGGCACCGCCTCGTCGATGGCGGCCTGAACCGTCCACCGCCCTTCGCCGGAATCCGAGACGACTCCCTCATAACGCGTTAAAGCGGGATCTTCGCCCAGCGCCATCGCGCTCAGGTCCAAAAGCCATGAGCCGACTACCGAGCCTCTACGCCATAACTCCGCGATATCCGCGACGGGGAGATCATAACGTTGTGGTTCGGGAAGTTCCTTCGACGCGGCGTTTTTCAAGATGTCGAAACCCTCGGCATAGGCCTGCATCAGTCCGTATTCGATGCCGTTATGGATCATTTTCACGAAATGGCCGGAGCCGACCGGCCCGCAGTGGAGCCAGCCGTCAACGGCGGTGCCGCGCGCGGCATTGACTGCGGCGGGAGCCAGGCCCCCCGCGCCTGGTGCCAACGTCTTAAAAATAGGGGCCAGCCGATCGACGACGGATTTTTCTCCCCCCACCATCAGGCAATAGCCTCGCTCAAGTCCCCACACTCCGCCGCTGGTCCCGGCGTCGACATAATGTAGGCCTTTGGCCTTGAGCGCCGCCGCGCGGCGCACGTCGTCCTTGAAATAGGAGTTGCCGCCGTCGATGACCACGTCGCCGGGCGAAAGCAGGGTGGACAACTTCAAAATCGTGGACTCTGTAGGTTCTCCCGACGGCACCATGACCCAGACCGCGCGCGGGGCGGCCAACGTCTTGATCAGCTTCTCAAGGGAGTCGACGCCCTTGCCGCCTTCTTCGATCAACGCCTTAACACTGTCTTGCGTTCGGTTGTAACCGACGATTTCGTGCCCGCCGCGCATCAGACGGCGAGCCATGTTGGCGCCCATGCGTCCCAGACCGACTATCCCTAGTTGCATGGCATCCCCTCGGCAAACGCGATATGCTCGGCCTCGTCGTCGGCGATTTTTCCGAAAATGGCGGCGGTGACGGGATCACGCTTAACGAATTGGACGCGGAAACTTTCCTCCGCCGCCCGGCCGCGCTCCTCGGCTGTCTTCATGTACGCGACGAACTCCCGCGCCGTGCGGCACGAGCGCAGCGACCGCCACAGCCGGTCCGAAACCGGCCTTTCCTCGGGCCCAATACCCAATTCCGCCATACGGCCGAGCAGCATTTGCAGGTGGCGATTTTCGTCGGCGGCGATCCGGCGCCAACCGACGCGCTGTTCGTCGGTCGCATCGAGCAAGGTGTCTGCAGCCCAGCGAAACGCCTCGCGTGCCTGCAGTTCGGCGAACGCCGCGATGCGCATGCGGTCGCCCAACCCCTCGGCGGTGTTGACGCCGCGCGCGGCGGGAGCGTACTCCTCGGGTTCGCACACCAAAAACGGATCCCAGTTCACATAGTGATTTTACTATTTTGCCCTCGCGCGTGCTGGAGACCCGCTCGCAGGGACGCAAAAGGTAGAATGAGTCGATGAAGCTGGTTTGTTTCGTGTTGGCCGGAATGTTCGCTGCCTGCACGCCCGCGCCTTCCTCTACCGCCACTGCGCCCTCACTGTCCGGACCCGTCGCACTGTTCGTCGGCGATTCGCTTACCGCAGGCTACGGCGTAGAGCCAGAGGAAGCTTGGCCGGCCCTGGTCGGTGAAAACTGGAAGGCGCGAGGATTGGCTTGGAGCGCCCGCGACGCCGCGGTGAGCGGCGCCACGTCGGCGGGGGCCGCGGCGGAGGTCTCTTGGGCGCTGACTCCTGAGGTGAAGCTCATTTTCATTTGTATCGGCGCCAACGACGGGCTGCGCGGTGCGCCTCCTTCTGAAACCAAACGGAATTTAGAAACATTGATTAAGGAGTTGCAGAAGCGCGGCCTTCGCGTCGCGCTGGCTGGAATGAAAATGCCCCCCAATTACGGCAGCGACCACGCCCGTGCGTTCGAGGCCTTGTTTCCTGCGCTCGCGCGCGAGCGCAAAATCCCCTTTATGCCGTTCCTGCTCGACGGCGTGGCGGCGGTGCCCGGGCTCAACCAGGCCGACGGCCTCCACCCTAACCCCGAAGGACACCGCCGTATTGCCGCCGCGGTCGAGGCGTTCATCGACAAAAAGGGGCTGCTGCGATGAGCGCGCCCCTTTTGGAATTGAACGCCGTCAGCAAGGACTTTCCCGCCGGCAAGGAAACGCTGCGCGTGCTAACGAACGTTGACTTGACCGTGCGCGCAGGCGAGACGGTCGCGATCACCGGCCCGAGCGGCTCGGGAAAATCGACCTTGCTCGGTATCCTCGCCGGGCTTGAGCGCGTTTCGGCGGGACGCGTGCGCCGCGACGGGGCCGACGACGCCAGCTGGGACGAGGAGGCGCTGGCGAATTGGCGCCGCCGTCGCGTCGGATTCGTTTTCCAAAGCTTTCGCCTGATGCCGACGCTTTCCGCGGTTGAAAATGCCGCGTTTCCTCTCGAACTACTCGGAGAGCCGCCGCGCCAAGCCGAGGCACGCGCGGCCGAATTGCTCGCGGAACTCGGCCTCGAAGAGCGACTCCATCATCGGCCGCCGATGATGTCCGGCGGCGAACAGCAGCGCGTCGCTATCGCCCGCGCGTACGCGCACCAGCCGGCACTCATTTTGGCCGACGAGCCCACCGGAAGCCTAGACCGCGCGACGGCCGGCCGCGTTCTCGACGCGTTCCTCGCGGCCAACGCCCGTTCCGGCGCGGCCCTGGTCGTCGTCACCCACGACTCGATGGTCGCCGAGCGCATGTCGAGGCGCGTCGCCCTCGACGGCGGCCGCCTGGCCGCGTGAAGACATCGGCGCTGCTGCGCTTCGGCCTGCGTCTGTTCGTCCGCCGGCGAGCAACGATGTTCTTCTTCGCAGGCTGCCTCGGGCTCGGCATCGCCTTCTTGTCAGCCGTCGGCCATCTTCTCGCGGCTGTAGACCTGGCCGTAGCATTGCGCGCGCGCGAGTTGCTGGCGGGCGACGTGCAAGTCATCTCGTCGCGGACGTTTAACGCCGATGAGCGCGCCGCTCTCTCACGCGCGCTGACCCCCGGACGCCGCGCCGTCCAAAGCGTGGCGTTGGCCTCGATGCTCGCCCCTTTGAGGGCTGACTCGTCCCCCTTCTTGGTCGCCGTCAAAGCCGTCGAGGCGCGCTACCCGTTGCGCGGCGAATTGATCACCGCACCGCCCCGAGCCGAAATTATCCCCGGAAGCTGCCTAATCGAAAGATCTGCCGCGCTCTCTCACGACCTGAAAGTCGGTGATCTCGTCCGTCTGGGGAATTTGCGCTTGCGCGTTACCGGCTTGATTGACAAGGAACCCGACCGCGACTTTTTCGGATTCTCCTTTGCACCGCGGGTGTTCATCTCAATCGAAGACCTACCGCGCACGGGACTGCTCGGCTTCGGCGCCCGCGCGCGGTACGCGTGGACGTTGTCCTTGGCTGACGCGGAAAATCCCGCCGCCGCCGCGGACGCCGCCAAAAGGTCGCTGGAAAAAGCACTTCCGGACCCGCACTTAAACGTCTCTTCCTACTCCGACGGGGAGTCCTCGGTCCGCGACGGGCTGCGCCGCTCCGGGATTTTCTTTACCGCGCTGTCGCTTGCCGCGTTGATTCTGGGGGCGGCGGGATTGCGCGCGGGACTGACCTTGTTTTTGGACGGCGAGTCGGCGACGATGGGGCTTTTGCGTTGCCTGGGCGCGACCGTCGCGGAAATCGAGAAATTGTACGCATCCGTGTGCATGGGCGCCGCCGTCCTCGGCGGCAGACTCGGAGCGTTCGCGGGCTGGGCGTTGTCCGCCGCAGTAGCACGGACCGCCGCCCGCTTTGGCCTGACGTTATCGGCCCCTCCTCAATTCGGGCTTTTCGCAGAATGTCTGCTGCTGTCGGCGGCTTTGGCCTGGGGATTGTCAGCGGCGCGTATTCGCGCTCTCGCGGCGCGCCCTCCGCTGGATGGGCTACGCGCGCCTCCCTTAATGGCACGAAGATTGGTGATAGTCGGTTGGGGCGTCGCCGTCGCGGTCATGGCTGCGGCTGCCTATCGCCGCGCCCCTTCGGCGCGCGAGGCGGCGATGCTGGTCGGGGCCCTGGCCTTGGGCGCGGCTTTGATCGAAGGGCTTTCACGCGGCGTATTGGCGTTGGTCGAACGCGGCGCGGAAGTGGCCGAAGGATTCGGACTTCCTTTCCCGCTGCGTCACGGCCTGCGCCGGTTGGTGCGGCGGCCCGCCGAGACGCGGGTGATGCTGTTCACGCTCGCCGCCGCATTCGCTCTGCTCGCGTCGGTCGCGGCCTCGCGGCAGGGTTTTGCGCGGGCGCTCGCCCCGGCCCAGGCCGAGAACGCCGCGGATTTGTTTTTGATCGACGTCCAACCCGCGCAGTTGAAGGACGCCCGCCGCATCGCCGTCCGGTATGCGAAGGAGGAACCGGCCTTTGCACCCCTGGTGCGAGCCCGGCTGCTCAGCGTTGACGGCCGCGCCCTCTCCCGCGGCGAGAAGCGTCGCGACGAGGACTCCCGGCGCACGCGCGAACGTCTGCGTTCCCGCGAATACAACCTCACCTTCGCCAACGCGTTGAATCCCTCCGAGTCCCTCGTCGCGGGCCGCTTTTGGGATCCCGGAACTGCGGCCGGCGAAGCCAGCGTCGAACGCGATTTCGCGGATCGCGCGGGCATCAAGCTCGGCTCGCGCCTGGCGTTCGACGTGTCGGGCCGACCGATCGCAGCTATGGTGACTTCGTTGCGCCGTGTCGAATGGGCCGCGATGCGGCCCAATTTTTTCGTGACCTTGACCCCGGCCCTCATCGCAGAGGCCCCGCGCACGTACATCGCGTCACTGCGCGCCCGCAGTGGCGCCGCCTCGGCCGCCCTGCGCCGCGAGCTCTCCCGCGCGCAGCCAAACGTGTCGGTGGTCGACGCCGCCGCGCTCCTGGACACCGCGCGCAAGACCTTGAACCTAATTCTCACCGCGATTGAGGCGTTGGCCTGGTTTTGCGTGGTCGTCGGCGCGCTCGTCGCCGCGGGATTGGTCGCCCTCGGCCGCGGCCAACGCGCCACCGAAGGCGCCTTAGAACGGGCGCTGGGCTTCCGCGCGCGCGAGGCGCTGGCCGCCGACGCCGCCGAGCTTATCGGCCTGGGCGCGATGTCCGCCGCCTGCGCCGCCGTTGCCGGCTTCTTCCTTGCCTGGGCGATGTCGCGCCGCCTCGAGGTCCCATTCACTGCGGCGCCGCTCGAAATCCTGGCCCTGATCGCCTGCGCGCTTCTTCTCCCCGCCCTGTCCGGCCTTCTTGCCGGAGCTCCCGCCCGTCGTCAAGCCGCTTTGGACGTCCTGCGCAACGACGTTAATTAGACGGGAACGACGGCTTTGGCTTCGAGTTCTCGGACGCGCGCCAGGAGTTCTGGCAGGCGCTCGAGCGCAGAATGCATTTTGTGCATTTTCCGCGCGGGAAGCGCCGGAGTGCCGAAGTACGCGGTTTTAGGCTCGGTGTCCTGTGCCACGCCGGACATTCCCATGATGACGCTCCCACGGGCCAACGTCACGTGGTCCTTGATGCTAACCATCCCCGAAATCATCACGCCGTCCTCGACGATGACCGATCCCGCCAGGCCGGTGTTTCCGGCGATGTAGCACCACTTACCGATGCGGCAATTGTGGCCAATGTGGACTTGGTTGTCGATTTTCGTCTGGTCGCCGACGCTGGTCGTTTCGATCGTCGCGCGATCAATAGTCACACCGGCTCCCAGCTCGACGTGATCGCCCAGCACCACATTACCGATTTGGGGAATTTTATGTCTTTGTCCCGGTTGGTCGTAAAACCCGAATCCGTCCGATCCCAGGACGGTCGCCGCGTGCAGGATGCACTCCTTGCCCACCACGCAATGGTGGCCGATCACGACGTTCGAGTGCAATACCGTTCCGTCGCCGATCTTCGCGAACGGTTCCACGACAACGCCTGGATAGACGACACAACGTGCGCCGATCATGGCACCTTCCATCACGGTTGCTCCGGCCATGACGGCCGTACCGTCGCCGATCCGGGCCGTCGTGTGCACCCGCGCGTCCGGCGAGATCGCCGGCTCGAACGTCGGAGTCGCGTCGAATTCCTTGAGCAGGCGGATGAACGCCACGCGCGCCCCGTCCTGTGGAGCGATAATCGCCCGAGGAAAGTTGCCGGCCAACGCGGGAACCGTCAGCACCACGCCACTCAACGACGCCTTCGGATGGCGTTTGAGCACGGCCGGGGATTCGATGAAATATATTTTCCCCTCCTGAAGAGAGTCTTGGGGAGAGAGGCGTTCGATGTCGCGCACTCCGTCGATCTCATAGTCTTCGGAGCCACGAAATTCGGAGTTGAGAATACAGGCCAGCGTTTTGAGATTCATGGTCGCTCCGTGCGCGGACGGTTGCTATTGCCGAGGAGGCTTAGAGCGCGCTGGGCGACAAATGGGGGATGACACGCCTAGTATAGCAATCCGTTTAAGCCGAACGACGCCGTCGAATGCGCGCACTGGCTCCTCGGTGCAACGACTCCAATCTTACGCGCGTGATCCCCAAAAGATTCGCCGCCTGTTCGACGTTATTTCCGGAACGAATCAACGCGGTTTCGACCGCAATTCTCGTAAACTCCTGAAGCAGACTCTTCATATTCTTTCCTTGGAAATAGTTCGCTGCGGAGGGATCCGCCTCAATCTCTTCAAGCATCTTCCTTATATGAAGCTTAGTGATGAGGCGATGAAGATGCGTCGGCGTCATACCGAGCAGCTTGGCCGCCCGCGATCTATTACCGCGGTTCGCCCTGAGAGAGTCCAGGATAACCTTGGTCTTATATTGCTGCAGCGCATCGTCCAATTTTCGAATCGGATCTTCCACACTGTGATGTGTCTGCTGCTGAACGACGCTGACAAGAGCCGGCTCTCGGTCCTCCGCCAGCTCGATAGGTGGGAAGGTCAATGCGCCCGCGTGACCAATATTGTCTACACCAACGGCAACCTCCGGAAGGCCTAATTGGGCTTTGCGAATGACGCCGGTACCGTTGGCTTGAGCGATGGCCCGTCGGATGGCAGACTCCAGCTCGCGTACGTTCCCCGGCCAGCGGTGAGCTAGCAAGGCTTCAAGCGATTCCCTCGACAAAATTGAGCGAAGAGACGCGGCAACTGACTTCTGATAAAAACTTAAGAAATATTGGGCCAATGGGAGAATATCCTCAGGCCTTTCGCGCAAAGCAGAAATGTGAAATGGGGCCACGCTGAGACGGTAGAAGAGGTCTTGACGAAACCGGGGGCGTGCCTCGAGAGTCATCGCTCGCAAATCTTGGTGGGTAGCCGTGATAATCCGCGGCGGCTCCGCCATCGCCTTGGCCACGCCGCCTACGGGCTGGATGGATCCGTCCTGCATGAACCGCAGCAACTTCGTCTGCATCAACGGTGCCATGTCGCCAATCTCATCCAAGAAAACCGTGCCGCCCTTGTTCCGCTCAAAAATTCCGGGGGTATCGACCCGATTGGCGCCCGTATAAGCATTCGCCCGATAACCGAAGAGCATGCTTTCTTGCAGCGGCTCAGGTATAGCCGCCACATTGAATGCTTCATAGCCGCTGCTACTGATATACGCATAAGTAATAGGTCATTTGGTATGCTGGATGCATGTCACGACCAATCGGCAGTCCAGCGCAGTTGGAGCAACGTCGTCTTCGTGCCCTCGAGCTGCTGAAGGCCGGCCACGGCGTGTTGTGGGTCT
>JANPGH010000116.1:0-21659 GCA_031423795.1 Elusimicrobiota bacterium
CAACCAGCCTCGCAACCCGCCGTCTTGGCGCAGTAGACGTGTATCCTCCAGGCTTTCGCCTCCCGCGATCAGCGTCAACGCCAGGCTCATCACGTAATCCGAGGTTCGATATTTCCCTTGGCGCTCCCATATTCCAGACACCACGTCCAGGTCTCGGATCAATTTGCTTCGGTGGGCGAGTTCCGTCAGCAACGGCAGGCCCGCAAACGACGTCAGGCGCTCGGTCGATTTTTCCACTTTCCAAGTGTGCCCAAGCTGCGCTATCATCTTTTCACCTCGCGGGTGAAAAGTTAGAGCTTTTCACCGTTGCCCCTCAGGGCGATGCTCTCCTCGGAGACGCGAGGTATTCTATTTCTTGCGAGACCCGACGGCTATCCTTGGCCGAGGATTGGGGGACCCGCGCCCCCTTGCACTACGTATACAAGTCTGATAGTCTAGGAAGCGTTATGTGTAATATCGGGGAAGAACGGAGACCGGCATGAGCTATCGCGTGAAGCGCATCGACCCGTATGGGAACAAGAATCCCATTTTGTCCATCGTCGCCATCGTGGGCGTCGTGGCGGCGCTGGCTCTTATTTCCCGGGAAGGATCGCTTGTTCCCGCGGGCGTGGCCGGGGCGATTGGTGCCGTCGCGATGATCGCTTGCGCAGCACCCGCCGTATCGGCGGTGCTGGCCACATTAGGGCTTATCGGTGGGATCACGACCTTCTTCCTAGTGCCCAGCGCGCAAAATGCGTCGATGACCGTTCCTTACAGGCTGTTCTCGACGCTGTTGTTCACAGTTTTTTACACAGTTTTGATGGATGGCGTCGTCCTGCTTGTGGCGGTTCTGTATAACCTGTTCGCAGGCGGGGTGGGACTCAACGGATTGAGTGTGGATCTTGAAGACGAAGGCTCCGAGGGCGGGGCTTAACCATGAAAGTCAACGTCGTCTACGCGTCCCGAGAGCCGAATCGAGCGGCGGTCATCCTCGAGGCCCTGCAAGGCGCGGGAATGACGGTCACGATCGCGCAGCGCGCCAAGGAAGTTCATGGCCTCCTCGCTCATCGCGGTTGCGATCTTCTCTTGGTCGGGCAGAAACTCATCGACGAGGATGGCGTGGAATTCGTCAAGAGCCTGCGCACGAAGGGGCCCGCTAAGCAGCTGCCGATCATCGCCTTGGTCGAGCACGCCGACCAACTCAGCACCAACGCGACGCCGACCAAGCATGCCTACGCGCTTTTCGGCCGCGGGGGTCCCGCTGTCGCTGCAGCGCCGGCATCCGCCAAGGACAAGGCCTCGTTGCGCCTGGCTTTCTTCCAGGCCGGCGCCGACGAATGCTTGTCCCTCAACTGGGACACCGCCGAGTGCTTGGCGCGCATCAAGGCGGTTTTACGGCGAACGCAAGCCAGCACGCCGGAAGAGCTTATCAAGATGGGCGAAATTGAGCTCAACTTGACCAGCTACACCCTGCATGTGAGCGGAAAACGGGTTCCGTTGACCTCCAAAGAGCTCGACCTGCTTTACGTTTTCCTGAGCTCCGCCAATCGCGTGCTGTCCCGGCCGTACTTGATTGAGCGCGTCTGGGGCTACAACTATTTCGGTTCTCCGCGCACGGTGGACGTTCACGTGCGGCGTTTGAGGGAAAAGCTCGCGGGTGCGGCGCGCTACATCACCACGATCCCGTGCGTCGGCTACAAGCTCGTGCCCCCCGGCGGGGAAATGAGGAGATGACATGACCAGTCCCACGAAGCTGCTGATCATCGACGACGATGCGCATCTACGGGAAAGTCTCGCCGAGGCGCTCGAACTCGACGATTTCGAATGTCATCAGGCGGGTGCTGCCAAAGAGGGTATCGCCGCGGCGGCCAAACTCGAACCGGAAGTCGTGATCATGGACATCCAATTGCCGGACTCGTCCGGTTTCCAGATCTGCCAGGAATTGCGCAAACGTTCGAAAACCGCGATCCTCATCATGATGACGGGACGTTTCCTCTCCTCGGAGGAAAAGAAGCAGGGTTTTGAACTGGGCGCCGACGAGTACATCACCAAGCCCTTCGACCTCACGGAACTTTCGGCGCGCATCAAGCAGCTTCTGTCTCGCAACGCGACGCGCCGCTGATCCCGAAGCCCGGGCGAAATCCGTAACAATTTCGTGCCCTGGATCTTCCATAATTTAGGAAGAGGTTCCATTTCGCTCCATGTCCACGAAGCGTCGCGGCAAGCTCGCTTATAAAATTCTCTTTTGGTTTTTGCTCATCTCGCTGCTGCCGATGGGATTTGTCGGCTGGCATCTGGTGGGCATTTCCCAGCAATCCCTGCGCAAGGAAACCCTGGCGATGCAGGAATCCTTGGCCGTCGGCTTCGCGGACACGGCCTCGAAATACGTCGCGACCTTTCGCAACGTCCTGAGCGAGACCGCGGGCCTCGAGGATTTTTCCTCGATGAACGCGACAAAGCAGCGCCAAGCGCTGAACCGCATCCTTCAAATTCACTTGACCGTCCTCGAAGTCTCCGTGATGAACGACCGGGGCGTCGAGTCCCTGCGGGCGGGACGCTTCCTCGGCGCTAGTCCCGAATTGCGCGATTTCGGGCGAGAAGACGTATTCCAAACGGCGGTTGGTCCGAAGGGGCAATACATAGGGCGCCTGGAGCGTTTCCAGGGGCTATACCCGACCGTCACGGTGTCCGTGCCGATTCTCGATACCCGCTCGTCTCCAGCGCGTCGGGTCGGCGTACTCGCCGCGCGCTTAAGCCTGATCCCCCTGTCGACGATGCTCGCAATGGAATTCCCCGCGTCGGGTAAAAGCGCTGCGGCCGTCATCGCACCCGATGGATTTCTCATCGCACACTCCGATCCGAAAGAGATCTACCGCGCCGACGCGCGTCTCTCGGAAGACGTGCTCAAAGTCGTCACCACCCAATCCAATGAGCGCGGCGGCGGCGAGCTCCAGCTCCCCGATGGACGCAAGCTCCTGGCGGCCTATGCGGAGACGCGGGACACAGGGTGGATCGTCTACGTCCAGCAACCCGTTGAAGTCGCGTATCAGACCGCCGAGGAGATGAAAACGCAGATTTTCAAGGTGTTGATCTGGGTGGTACTGGCGACGGTGTTGTTGTCGCTGGCTGTCGCGGGTCATATCACTCAGCCTATCCGTATTTTGAAGGAAGCCGCTGACCGCCTGGGAAAAGGCCAATTTGAGGATTTGCCCGAGGTCGTGACGACCAACGACGAGATCGGCGACCTGGCGCAGACATTTTTGGGAATGAGCGAATCGCTTAAGGAGAAAACCGGCGAGCTGATCAGCGCGAAACAGGAGCTCGAGAAATTCACCAAATTTCTGGAGAAGCGCGTCGACTCGCGCACGCGGGAACTTAAGGCCGCCCAAGACGAACTGATCAAGAAGGAGCGATTAGCTGCGATCGGACAAATGGCGTCCGTCGTCGGCCATGAGATCCGCAATCCTCTGGCAGTGATCAATAATTCGATTTATTTCATCAAGACCAAGCTGTCCGTCGGCCCTGGCCCAGATATAAAGATCGCCAAGCACATCAAGATCATCGAGTCCGAGATTCAACAGGCCAACGGCATCATCAACGAGATTTTGACCTATTCCCGCCAGCGCGATCTGAACCCGGAACGGGTTCAGATTAATCATTGGCTGGAGGAGCTGATTAGTGTGTATCCTTTCCCCGCACACATCGTCGTCGATAAGCAGTTGGATCCGACCGATCCGCCGATTCATATCGACGTCGTGGAAATGCAACAGGCGGTGCGTAACCTGATTGGCAATGCGATCGAGGTAATGCCGCCGCCGAAGAGAGGAACTGTCTCAATCCGGACACGGATTCCGGAGCCGGGCTGGGTAGAAATCGACATCGGCGACGCGGGTGCGGGAATCCCGCCCGAGGTCCTCGACAAGATCTTTGCCCCATTCTTCACGACGAAGGCGCGCGGCACCGGTTTGGGCTTGGCCGTGGTCCGTAAAGTTATCGATCGTCATCGCGGGAGGGTCGACGTGCTTAGTCAGGTCGGGGTGGGCACGACGTTCCGCCTGTTCTTACCGATCGTCGTATAACAGCACATGAAAGGAAAAATTTTAATCGTCGACGACGACGCGCACATCCGCGAAGGCGTGGGGGACATCCTCGATGCGGAGGGCTATGACACCGTGCTGGCTGAATCCGGTGGCGCTGCGGTAGCACAGGTGAAAAACTCGAATTTCGACGTAATCCTGATGGATTACAATCTGACCGACGGGACCGGAATCGACGCGATCAAGCAGATCCGGGCGCTCAACGCCGATAGTCAGATTTTGATGATCACCGGCAACGCATCGCTTGATGCGGCAGTGCGCGCGATCCAGGAATCAGTCGACGATTTCCTGCAAAAACCCGTCAATCCCGACCAGCTCAAGCGCGCGATTGTAAAATCCCTCGAAAAAATTCGTCTGCGCGAGGAGAACCGGCGTCTGATCGTGGATTTGAAAGCCGTCAACGACCAGCTATCGCAGTTGTCGGCGATGAAATCCAAATTCATGTCGATGGCGTCGCACGACCTTTCGAACTCGTTGATGACCTTGCAGGTCAGTTTTGACATGTTGGCCCAAACCATTAAACCAGACGATGACCAGCGCAAGCGCATGCAATACATTTCGAACGGAATTTCTCAAATTGCGCGCTTGATTGAGGATCTCGTCGACTGGGCCTCGATCGAGCAGGGCAAATTCCGGTTGGAATCGAATCTGTTCGACCCCGGGGTGATGATCGAGGCTGCCGTTGTGGGCCCGCAGGCGCGCGCGCAAATACGCGGCCTCATTCTTAAGACCGAAATTGCCCCCGGTCTGCCGACGATCAGCGCCGATCGTAAGCGCTTGGTTCAGGTGCTCGATAATTTGCTGGAAAATGCGATCCGGCACACGCCCAAAGGCGGGACCATCACGGTTCGGGTGGACCGCGACGGCAGCTCGGTGCGATTTGCGGTCGCGGATTCGGGCGACGGTATTTCGGCCGATGATAAGGATCGCCTGTTCGAGAGTTTTTATCAAGGGGCGGGCAGCAGCGGCGGCCGCTTAGGTCTAGGACTTTCGATCGCCCGGGAGATCGTACTCAGCCACAAAGGCCGGATTTGGGTGGAAAGCCCCGGCGTTGGACGCGGTGCCACATTTCTCTTCACCATCCCGCCGTACGTTTCCAAATGACTAATTTAGAGACGGTATTTTGCTAAACTTCGCTGGTATGAGGAGGCATTGAATGGCTGCTAAGTCTGCGCCCAAGAAGAAGATGAGGGTCCTCATCGCTGACGACCAAACCCTCTTCCGCGAAGGGATCAAGGATCTTTTGGACAACGAAAAGTCGATCGAAGTGGTTGGCGAGGCCGCCGATGGCAACGAGGTCATCCGGCTAGCCAAGAAACTGCGGCCCGACGTTATTTTGATGGACATCAAGCTTCCGCATCTGGATGGTGTTTCGGCCACCCGCCAAATCCGCAAAGAGCTTCCAAACACGAACGTCCTCATCCTTTCCAGCTACGAAGACGAAGCGCATGTGATGGAATCCATCCAAGCCGGCGCCAACGGTTATCTCTCCAAGATGCTTCCCGCTGCCGAACTGGTCAACGCCCTCAAAGCATTCGCCAATGACGGCGTGATGATTCCCCAGCAGGTGATGAGCAAGCTGCTCCAGGGCCTGCGCCAGATGTCTTCGGGTGAAGGTTCGTCCCCGGTTGCACTCACCAAGACTGAAATCCGCGTGTTGGTGCTGCTCGGCTCGGGCATTTCCAACAAGGAAATCGCCGCAAAGATGGAATGCTCGGTCAAGACGATCAAGAACCATCTCAACGCGATTTTCCAGAAACTCGAGGTCAGTAACCGGACCGAGGCCGTCGTCAAGGGCATCGAGATGGGCTTGATCTCGCCCGAAGAGCGCAACTGACGTTTCGCCTTCTGTCACTGCCCGCCGCATGACAAAAGAGGAGTTCATCGCCCAATTGGACCGCGGGGTCGCCTCTTCGGCGGCATTTCCCGTCACCTCTGCTGTGCTCCGTTGGACCGCTGACGAGCTGCGTCTCGGCGAGCCGGGGTGGTGGAAAGCCTTCGCGCGTGCCTGGCAAAAGCGCGAGTTCGTCGCGTGGAGCGAGGCGTGGGGGCTTTATCTGAACGCGCTGCACTTCGAGGCCTTGAGCGACCAGAAGTCGCCGCTGTCGCCGTACTTCCCATCTTGCGGCGGGACCGCGGAGGCCGAACCCGCACCCGGTTTGGCGAAGTTCTTCGCCGCCCCGACGGCGAGTTTTCTGACGAACCTACATGACCGCAACCGACGTTCCTTCGTTGCGGGGCGCGCGACGTTGTGGATCCCACCGGCGATGATATTTTTTCAAAAACGCGGCCTGCCGTATTATGTCGTGGAGGTCAACGCAGGGGCGGGACTCAACCTCGCCGCCGACGTTGTGACCCCGCAAAAAGGATTCGACCCCGAACTTGTCGCGGCCCGAATCGGCTTAGATCCCCAACCCTTCGATTTGTCCGATCCGACGGAACGCCGATGGCTTAAAGCCGGCTTGTGGCCTGACAACACGCGGGCGTTGGCCGAGTTTGAAGCGGCCGTTTACACCATTCAAAGGCGCCTGGAAAGCGATGCCTCGTTTATTCAGATGGCGGCCTGCGCCCCGGAGAACGTGGCGGCATTTCTGGACAAAAACGTTCCCGCCGACGATTCCGACGTCGGGCTTTTGATTTTCAACACGGCTACGACGACGCGCATGAACGACGCCGCTTACGCGGCTTATTCAGAAACCCTGACGAACGTCTTGTCCCACTGGGGCGACCGCGGCCTCTGGGTCGAGATCGAAAATGTGCGCGGCGAGACCTTCTCCACCACCCAGCAACTGCGCGTTCACCGCGTCGTGGACGGGAAGCGGCGCACTTTCGTGATGGCTACCTTTGACGTGGAAACAGCTCACCAGGTCTTGCACGACGGCGCCGCCGCTTTTCTCAACGTGAAATAAGTATTGCTTTACTCCTGCGGGGGGGAGATGGCGTAGTCAGGAATCCCTGCTATACTTAAATTATGAGGTTCATTGGCCGCCGCCGGGAAGCGCCCCTTTCGTTTAACTCATCGGGCGAACTTTTGTCCCAAGGTGCGCATTTCAACGATGATTTGCGCGGCCTGCCGACCGGCGACGCCGCTTTTATTCCGAAAGGAATTTATCGCTTTCATAACCACGAAGAAGCCGCCGCGCACGCGCTGAAATGCCTGACCGAGCGCATGGCGCAAATCGCGGCTCGGCGAGTGTGACAAACGAGTACAGTCGTCCCGCTTCGCTCGAAGATCTTAAGACGTTGATACGTTCCCTTAATGACAATCGCGTCGAATATCTTCTGATCGGCGGCTATGCATTGTACGCTCACGGCTATCACCGTGCGACGACGGATATTGATGTCCTCGTTCCGGGGAATTTGCAATCGGCGGAGCGGTTGAAGCGGGCACTGATGCTACTGCCGGACAAGGCCGCCCAGGAATTGGACCCGCAATGGTTTAGCGAAGGGGATAATATTCGCGTAGCGGATGCCTTTGTCGTCGACATCATGCTCAATGCCTGTGGTCAAACGTATGAGACGCTTAAGCCCTATGCGGAAATTATCGATCTCGACGGCATCCCGGTTCACACCGTGAATCTCGAAGGACTTTTACTAACGAAGCGCACGAACCGCGATAAGGACGCGACGGATCGTTTGGTTCTGGAAAAAGCCCTCGAATCGTTGCGCAAACTGCCGCCATCTGCTCAAGAGAATTGAGCGAAGACGGTGGGTCGGAGACTACCGTTTTTTAACCGTTCCGACCTTGATTTTCCTCCTGCGGGGGCTATAATCGAGTGATGCGTTTGCGCTCCCGCACCGGTCAAATCGTCATCCCGGCTTTGCTGCTATTTCCGACGCTTTTTCTTTTCGTCTATTTAATTTACGAGACCGCCAAACTGTCCCGAGACAAGATCAAGCATCAGTTCGCGATTGACTCGGCTGCGTTCGTCGAAATGGCCAATTATTCAGATTTTCTGAACCGTACCGCGTACGTCAACGGCGCCTTCCCGATGCGTATTTTCCAGGAGGGTTACGGCGACTTCCCGGCGGAGTGCGAGGGCAAACACGACCCCTGCAACAAGGTCATGTACGCCGACCTGCTCTACAAAAACGGGGCTTTCCCGCGCAGCAAGTCAGGCAAGACCGGCTTCTCGTCCGAGGGTCAGTGGGACATCGAATATTCGGACCCTCGTCAAAGCCAGCTCTCCTCGAAAACGGCCCGCGATCCCAGCGACCCCAAGGACCCGCAGGGCTTCCTGCTTTTCACTTTGGAAAACGCCAATAACTTTTGGCATCAGTGGGATCTGGCCACCGAGATATATAAGCTGTGGGTTCAGATTTATTCGCTGCTTGGGTCCGTCGAGGACGCGCAGTTCACGGTGCTTAAGCGCCTGTCCGGTGACCACAGCTTCATGAAGAAGTCGTATTGGCTCAATACCCAGGACCCGATCGGCGATGCGGCGATGTTGGCCAAAAGCTTCGACGTGGCCCTCGGCGATTTCAACAGCGCCGTAACTCCGGTGTGCCAGCGTCGTATGCATTACTGGGGCAATCGCCATCTCGGCGGCAGCGGCATTCAGCCTTACGCGCCCTATGCCACCGACCCCGTGATCGATTTGCCGACCTCGGCGGCGTGCTCCCAGGGCACGTTTCAAATCATGTACGTCGAGCCGTCGATGATCGACAAGTTGAAAAGCAAAACGGGGGGCGACTATCCCGGCGTTCTTCTGTGGATGAACTGGTCGATCCCCGAAAAAAACTATTTCAACATCGACTTCCGGCAGTTGATGAATCACGAGGCACCCTTGGGTAACTTGCGCACTACGATTTCGCTGCAAGGCGACCCCAACAACAAGCCCGCCGTTTGGCCCGACCCCACGCCCAAATTCCAAGTAAGGCAGTTTCCTTAAATGGACCGACCGAGCGATATCGCGAGGAAGTGTCCCTTCCTCAAATTCCGTCAGAAAAAGGGACAGGCGACGACCGAGGTCGTGTTGCTGTTTCCGTTGTTTATGTTTTTCCTGTTCGCTTTCGCGAAACTGTTCGCATTGTTGATCCTGGTGCAAAAGTTGGAAATTTCCTCGTTCTACGCGGCGCGGCGCTGGCAATTGGAATCCCACCGCAACGCCGCTTACGAGGGCTTCGACAACGGTCAGCTGCGCATGGATATCGAACGCAAAGCCTTGAATTATCTCGGTTACGATACGGGCGCGGAGGGTTTCCTGGGCCTGACGAATTCCTGCCCGGTCACCAAGGAGTGCGCCGCCGGCGCGCCCGGGATGACGGTGTCGCGTACGCAGGTTTGGAACGTCGTGACCATCACGGCCTGCACCAAGCCCCTCAATATGCCGTTTTATAAGGCGCAGGGTTTTTCGTTTTGCTCGACGAAGTATGTTCCCGCGCGCGATCGGCCGATCGCTTTCGTGCTGCCGGGCGGAGGGTAGCCTCGCCCGCCTTCAAAAACAAAAGCTATGATGACCGAGAGGAACCATGTTCTGGGCTAAAATCAAACTTTTCATGCAGCGCTGGTGGGTGCCGGTTCTCATCGTGGGCGGCATCATCGTCTCCATTATCATCCCGATCTGGTACATGGCGGGAATGGAAGAGAGCGTGCGGCGCTATATCATCGGTATCAATGTCGCTTCCCTCCCTTGGGGCATTTTGCAGACACTGGTGTTCGTCGGATTCTTGTACCTGCTGCAGTACGGCGGCGGTTTTGCGATGTTCCGCAAGAACAAGATCGACTCGGGGATGGTCAACGTCCATTTCACCGACGTGATCGGCAACGACGAAGCCAAGCGCGAGGCGATGGAAGTCGTCCAGCTGCTTAAGGATCGCGCGATGGTCAAGCGCGTCGGCGGGAAAATCCTACATGGACTTTTAATGATCGGCCCGCCCGGCTGCGGCAAGACTATGCTCGCCAAGGCGATCGCGACCGAAGCCGGAGTGCCGTTCCTCTCGACCTCGGGCTCCGAGTTCGTCGAAATTTTCGTCGGCGTGGGGGCCTCGCGCGTGCGCAAGCTGTTCAGCCAGGCCCGTCAGTATGCGCAGGCTTACGGCGCATGCATCATTTTCATCGACGAAATCGAGGTGTTGGGCCGCACGCGAGTGGTGTATGACGCATTCGGCGGCGGCCAGGAAGGAAACTCGACTTTGAACCAGCTTCTCGTCGAGATGGACGGCGTGACCGACAGCGACGCGCCGGTCGTCGTCATCGGCGCGATGAATATGAAGGAAGACGTCTTGGACCAGGCCCTCACGCGTCCGGGCCGCTTCGATCGCAAGATTAAGATCGACCTGCCCAACCTAACCGAACGCCAACAGATCTTCGACTACTACGCCAAAAAGCTGCAGATTGACCCGTCGGTGGACACCGGTCGGTTGGCGCGAAAAGCCATTTACAAATCCCCCGCCGAGATCGAAAATATTTTGAAGGAAGGGGCGCTAATCGCCGCCCGCGACCGTCGCGACGTCATCACCTACAAGGACCTCACCGCCGCCATTGAGCGCATTGAGTTGGGAGTCGCCCATCGCGTATCGATGACCCCCAAAGAGCGCCAAATGACCGCCTATCACGAGGCCGGCCATCTCGTCATCACCTACCTCTGCCATCCGCTGCGCGACGTGTTCAAGGCCTCGATCATCGAGCGCGGCAACGTCCTGGGTGTCGTCCATTCCGTCCCACGCGAGGAAGTCCACGCCCCGGATTCCAACAGCCAATTCGCGTCCATTAAAACGTCCTTGGCGGGTTATGCCGCCGAAAAACTTAAATTCGGCTCAACCACCGTCGGCGTCAGCTCGGATTTTACCGCCGCGATGACCATCGCCCATGACATGGTCTGGCGCTTAGGGATGGGCGACAGCCGTTTGGTCGGCGATTTCACCCATATTCCGGGCGCGCAGATCTCCGATGATCTCAAGAAGAAACTCAACGACGACACCCAGAAGTTGATGAACCGCGCGCTGGCCGAAGTCGAAGACACCTTGAAGACCGAGGGCCTGATCCTGGACCGCTTCGCCGCCGAACTGCTCAAGCGCGAAGAGCTGGACTACGACGAGATCGTCGCCATTTTCGAAGAATACGGCAAGCCTGCCCGCTCGCTGGCCGTCGGGCCGCTGTCCCAATCCTTAACGATCGGCGTCGACCCGTTGCCGATCTTGCCCGCCAATCCCGTGCTTAACCGCGTCGTTCCTCCGTCTGGTCCAGCTTCCTCAGCGTAAGGAACTTTCCGGATCCATCGACGTATATGAGGGTGCACGAATCTTTTAGGACTTTGGACCCAGGATTTTTCATCGCGATTGGAGGTATATTTTCTCAATGAAGTCCCGTGACTTAACCCCAGCAACAAAATCAGACATTTCCGATGTGCGTGACGAGCTGAAAACGGATATTTCGAATCTACGCGTTGTGCTCAAAACTGACATTGCAAACCTTCGAACCGAGCTCAAGACCGACATTTCTGATCTTCGCGCAGAGCTCAAAGAAGATAACCGAACGACTCGCCACGATCTAGCTCTGGAGATCGTGCGTACTCAAAATGACCTTAGCGAGGTCAAAGCGACCATGGCCACCAAGGCTGACGTGGGCAAAATCCTCGGCGCCATCGACTCCTTCGCCGGGCAGATGACCGACATGCAGCGCGCGGTCGTTCTTCGCGGCCAAATACTGACCGAAGTCCAGGTTACGCTCGCCGATCACGGACAGCGAATCACGGCCTTAGAAAGATGCTAAAGACGGCCGCGCTTTTGAAAGTTTTCGTGGATAAGTTGTTGGCGAAATTTTCAAAATTACACCACACTTCACATATGCCGCGAAGACTGCTGGTCGCCGTCCTCGGCTGCCTGCATTTTGTTCCGTTGGCACACTCCGCTTCCCAAACAGTCCAATCGGACTTGCAGCGATTAGAACAAGTTTTCGATCGCGCGAACAGCGGACGCAAGCAAGGCCGTCTCAAGCCCGAACGCTACGAAGCGTTCTTGATCAAGTTTCGTGCCGCGGTGGACCAGGCCTGGGGCGTCAGCCTACACTCTCCCGCCGACGTAGCGGCCTACGCTCGACTTGAAGCCCGACTGGGCGACCCAGCGCGCGCTCAAAGCACGTTAAGCGAGGCGCTAAAGAAAAACCGCAAAGATCCGACCCTCCATCTCGCCAGTGGCGAGATCGCGCTTCAAAACCGGGAATATGCGAACGCCCTGACCCATGCCGAAGCGATTCTTCGAGCCGATCCCGGCAATAAGCGCGCGCTGGCCTTGAAGCATTTCAGCGCAGGCCGAACGTCGGGAAAAACGTCGGTCGCGCCGAATTCGCCCAGCGCGCCGAATATCGAGAATCTCGCGTCAAACGAAGACGGCCGCCGCGCTTCCGCGCGCCAAAACGCCATCCATTTCGCCAAGCAAGCGCAGGCGCGGCTCAACATCAACGATCCCGCCGAAGCCCTGCGCTACGCGACCTTGGCCGCAGCCAGCGACCCGACCTATGCCGCGGCACAATCGATTGAGGAACGCGCCGCGGCTCTCATCGCCGCATCTAAAAACGCGGCCGCGCGGTCGGCTCCCGCTTCGAACTCCCGAAAAACCACTTGGCCATTGGGCGGTGCCGCTGTCGGAGCGGGGATCGCCGGAGCGGCCTTCGCTTTGCGTCGAAAGAAGGAAGAGCAATCCGCTTGGAAAAGACCGGTGATGATCGTCGGTGTAGTTTGCCTATGCGCGATCACGGGCGGTCTTCTCGGATTAGGCCTCGTCATGTTCACCGCGTCAGCGATGGAAGTTGGCACGGCAACTCTCTTGGTGACCGAAGGCGGCACGTTGACCGCGACGGCTCTTGAAGGCGCCAGTGCCGCCAACAGCGCCTTGGCATTGCGCGTTGTCGCAGGCGCCGCCGCCACCGGAGCCATGGTGGGCGCCCGCGCCTCGCAGGACCTCGCCCCAAGCGTGCCGCAGGAAGAGTCTCCGTCCACCAGTGAATCTGGGAAAGCCCCTAAAGAAATCCCCTTTATTCCGATTGATCCCGCACCGGCGGAAGAAAAAACTAATGAATGCGCCCTCAAACCCGGCGAAGACGTCCTCGATCGATTTATCGACGGTACAAAGTTAGCCCCAGGTTTTCTTGTAAAACATGAAGGTAGGGCAATCGGATTAGGTCATACGATCGAAGAACATGTAAATGTAGATCTAGGTTACCTTCAAAAACGCCTTACCGAAACCCCTGTAGATGCTACGCCCTTAAAATATGCGAGCAAATTCTTTAATATGAAAATTGCGGAAGATGTTATTCGTCGTGTGGTGAATGAACAAAAAATGCAGATTGGGGGTTGGTATATGGGTTCCCCTAAAATAAGCGAAAAGTTCCTGTATCAAGGCATCCGTTCAATTCCGATAGGACAAGGTATTTCGGTACAAAACATTAGTTTACCCCTTTCAAAATTCGACGCACGAGTCATTCTAAAACGTGCCGCAGGTTGTAAAATATTTGTGCTTACATCTTTTCCGGAATAATTATGGATAGAGAAACCTTCAGTAAAAAATTCCCGACATTCTCTTCGCGGATTTCGGTTACTTTCGGCGATTCATCGGCACATGATGACGAAAAACTGGCCCGCGAGATGGATATCGAGGCGTCTCCAACTAATCGAATAATCATTATTTCTGAAACCTTGTTGGAGGCTCACAAATTTATGTCCTTGCTCGATACGAGTTGGGAAGCTTTGAGTGATGAAGCAAATCGAAATTTTGACTCGCCTAATAACGCACGTAGGTGGCTTGTTCGAATTATGACGGCATGGCAGGAAGAGCTTAAGCGCTTGCAAGATCGCCCCGATCGATTAGATCAATGAGTTCGTTTGCAGCTCGTGACGGCATTCAGAAACTGGACCTTGAAAAATTCAGGGTCATGCACGATTTTAATCTTGCGCTACGAAACGCCGGACCTTTTGGGATGCACGTAATAATGCGCGATAAGAAAAGACGAATCGCGGGCTTCCCATGGTGGGATCACGCCGATGCGGACATCTATAAGATGACGGCGGAGAGTATTCCGTTGGGAACCGCCGCACGTCCATACAGCGATTGCGAACAAGGTTGGGAAATATTGATTTGGGCCGTGGACGATTATGTATATGTCCTTCAGGGAACGGGAGAAGATGATGGAAATGAGAGTGACTTGGAAAAATATGAATGTCATTTCCGTGTCGCTAGGTCAGCCTACTGTGCCGAATGGGAAAAACTCATTAAACAAGCGCGCACAGTTAGACGATCGTTCACATCCTTACAAGAAGCTTTGCTTAATCGGCGAACAATAAAATCCCTAAGTTTAGGCAATCAAGGTTTAGCGGCATTCCCAGTCGAAATTTGCAGCCTTATAAAGCTGGAGTACCTCAATTTATACCTGAATAAAATTACTTCGTTGCCTGAAGAGATCGGAGCTCTACGTAACCTTCGGTGGCTCAATCTGGATTTCAATCCTTTGTCGGCCTTGCCGCGGTCAATAGGCAAGCTTAAAAAGCTCGAATGGCTTAATTTGGCCGATAGTTGCTTAACGTCACTCCCGGATGAACTAGTCCATCTGAAAAAATTAAGCTTGTTAACCTTTGAAGCTGACGGCATCCCACCCGAAGACCTATCTCGCTTTTATAAACTCCGGCCAGATCTCACTAAGCAAGACTAGCGCGGAATGTCAGATCGAACGCACTGATTCAGTCAGCGAGCAGTAGTAGGCAGTTTCAAAGACCCAAAAGTTTCTTTGACGGCACTCTATTGTCCGGGAAAAGGTCGGACACTGATTAAGTTGAGCTTAGCTCAGCCCGCCGAGCGCGCGGTATTCTTCCAAAATTTTGATCCGGACTTCGTGACTTTTGATTTTCTCGCCGTGTTCGGTCAATACCTGTCCGTGCACAATTTTTGCGCGTTCCAGATCTGCATATTTCCCTAAGACCGCGTCGACATTGGACACGATGCGGTTGACATCTTCTTTTGTGGCCATAGTCGACTTTATCTCGCGGATCTCATCCTGTATATCGACTATTTTAAACGCAAGATTATTAGTCACTGTCTTAAACTCGGTTCGGAGATTGGCTACGTCGGATTTCAGTTCGGTTTTAAGAACGGTAAGGTCTGCTTGCGTTGCGAGGGGTAAATGATGGGTGCTCATGAGTCGAATATACCTCCTGAGAAGCATAAAAGCCAGGGTCAAAAGTCCTAGGAAATGGCGTTATCATACGCCCTCTACCGCTATAAGGTTCCCTAGGCTTTATGGGCCAGGCTTTTCAGGATATTTCTTGTACTGACCTGAAAGCCAGAAATCAAATAGTTTCTCCGCGTCTTTGCGGACCAGCTTGTCTTCAATGTCGAGATCGAAATCTTTCGCCGACCCGCGAATGGGTTTGCCATTCTCGTCGTTGAGCCCGCTCATTTTATGTGCTTTGAGTAAATGTCCGTCGAGAGAAAATCGGTAATTCATGATAGTAACGTCATGGCCCTTTTTGACTTGATCAAATAAAACAAAGCTGTCTGGTTTTTGCTCGGCAAAGTCGCTCGCGGATTTAAAAACGAGATCGCAAGCTCGTTTTCCTGATTTATCGATGTCTGAACTAGCGTAAAAAAGCTTAATGAGCGCGCGTTCAGGTAGATCCATGTCGGGCCCCACAGAACGAGTGAGTTTGTCATCAATCCCATTTTTTAAAAGTGAATCAATTAAAGTCTGAATTGATTTGGACTTTTTGGAACTTTGAGATGTTAACGATTCGGTAAATTTGACTTCTCCTCCATTGACAAGGGGCGTTACGGTCACCATAATTGTGAACGTGAAGGCCAGAAATAGGATTTTTTGGATCATTGGCCCTAGTATCGGGAAATTCCCGTTGAAATTCAAGTATCTTCTAGCAGCGATGTGTATCGCGACCAATGCATCTAAAGCGTTGAGTCAAACGGATGCTTTTAATGGCGAATTTAGGGCGGTTATAGAGATTAAAGGCGCGGGTGCCGGTGTTAAAAAGGATATTGATAAATTGGCGCAGCCCAACCTCCCAAAAGAGCAGAAGCAGGCGATAAAAGACGAGATTAAGGCGCTGGACGCGCGGACCGATGAGCTGGCGCAAAAATATCTGCAAAGCGACAAGGTTCAGACGGCGGCGGCGGTGGAGGCTTTACAGTCGCGCGACGTGACGAGGGCGCGTTCTTACGGGGATCGGGCGGTTGACTTGGCGCATGGTCAGCAAGATCCGAAGGCGTTGACGGCGGCACTCACAGCGCGAGGGACGGCGGCGCTGTCGGCGGGGGACTTTCCGCAGGCGGCCAGGGATGCGCGGCAGGCACTCGAGATCGACCGCAGCGACAAGGCGGCGATGGCGCTGTGGCAATTCTCCAAAGACAGGCGCAAAACGAACAATCTGAAGTTTGGAGCTTTCGACAAGTCGACCGATGGCCACGTCGACGAGCTTTTGGCGGAGCTCTCGCCCCTCAACGATCCCGAAGTCCAAGCGGCGGGCAAGCGTGCGACGGATCACCTGGAAGCGCTGGTCAGGCTCAAGGAGGCCCGCAAATTTTACGCGATGGGCGATTTTCCTGCAGCGCTCAGAGAATCGGCTGCGGCCATTAGCCTCGACTCGGAGCTTCCTGACGCGTACATGCAGCGGGCAATTATTTTCACCGCGCTTAAAGACACCGCGAAGGCCTTGGCGGAAGTGTCCAAGGCAATCAAGCTTTGGACGACGCGCGGAGGTGATGGGCGGTCCTTGGCGCCGGCGCACACTTTGCGCGCGGACTTAAACAACGCGCTCAATGAACCCCGCCGCGCCCTCGATGACGCCAATCACGCGCTGGCTTTGGACCCGAAATCTGCCGCCGCGTATCGCGCGCGCGCCCAGGCGCGCGAGGCGCTGGGACAGAAGGCCGAGCAAGTGCTCTCCGATTTTAAAAAAGCCGCGGATTTGGATCCAGCGTTAGCGGAGTATTACACGAGCGCGGTAACTAGGCTCAACGCGCGCGCGGCAAGGCCTTCGACGCCGGGAGTGCGCGTGCGGCTCTTTGATGCGCTGTTATTTGCCGGGGCCTTGGTGGCGTTCCTCGTCGGAGGCTACGGGTTGAAAATGATCGGCAGCGGCAAGGCGAAACGCAAGGCGGTGGCGTTGGGGATGCGTTCCTCCATCGACGATCAATATGACATCCTTGAAAAAATCGGTGAAGGGGGGATGGGCACGGTGTATCGCGGCTGGGACAAAATGCTCAAACGCCCTATCGCCGTCAAAAGCCTGCGTGCGGAGCTTCAGCGCAACGAGCGCGAGCGTGAACGATTTATTCGCGAGGCGGAAATGGTCGCGTCGCTGCGCCACCCGCACATCGTGGAAATTTACACGATTATCAGAAACGAAGCCGCTACATTTTTGGTGTTCGAGTACATCGTTGGCCTGACCTTGCACGATTTACTTAATGAGTATCCGGCGCGGCGCATGCCGCCGGCGCTCGCGCTCGACATGCTCCGGCAGGTCGCCGAGGCCGTCGATCACGCCCACTCGCGCCGCCTGATCCACCGGGATTTAAAGCCCGCCAATGTGATGATCGGCGAAGACGGTTGGGTGAAGGTCATGGATTTTGGCATCGCCCGTCAAGTGCAGGATTCATTGGCGGCGACGACCAATACCGTCGTGGGTACGCCGACATATATGGCGCCCGAGCAGGCGATGGGCGTCGTGGGCCCCGAATCCGACGTTTTCTCTCTGGGCTGCTCATTTTACGAGATGTTGATCGGCGGAACGCCCTTCAAAGGGTCTAACGAGGCGCAGGACAAGCTGGTCGGGAGATTTACGCTGCCCTCCAAGCTTATTCGTGGTCTTTCGACGGGATTTGACACCGCCTTCATCAAGGCATTCGCGCCGCGGCCCGAAGACCGTTATCACACATGCTTCGATTTTTATCGGGCGGTCAGGGCGGCGTTGACGGAGCGAGTCAGTCCCCCCGTTTGACGGTTAAAAACCGGTAATTTTAAAGCCTTCTCTTGACAGGTTTCGGCGGCGGAGGCTACACTTCGAGAGAACTATGAACGCAACCATGAATGTGGCCGCACCGCGCGTAGGGAAGCTTGCCGACGCGGACGATCCATATAAGAAGTACTGGCTGTTGATCCTGGTCGGATTGGGCCTGACTGGGGCATGGCTGTGCCTTCCGCTCATGGAGACGTCGGTCGGCTCGGCGCGTGTCGACACGTCCAAGCCGTCGTTCGACCCGAACGCCGTTCAAAGTTTGGATTCAGTCGACAATCCCAGCGGCGCGCCCGGCCAAAATTTGACGGTTGACGGAAAGACGGTTAAAAACAAAAGCGACGAGCCGGTAACCTCGATGCTCTACCAGTCCGCCCCCGAAACGCCCGGCGCTGCCGCCTCGGGCGCGCCGGTGGCCGCCGTCGCAGGCGCTTCAGCGGCGACACTGGCTCAGCAGCTCAAGGACGTGGGCGACAAGAAAAACGCCTCGGGTTGGGCGGAGGGTGCGGCGCGCGGTTTCGGCTCTCCGCGTTTGTCTGGGTCTTTGTCCGGCATCGGTAGCGCCAAAGGCGGGTCCAGCGCCTCGGCCGGCGTCGGAGTTTTCGGCAGCAAGGTCGCCGACGTTACCTTTGAATCCGGCAGCGGGCTTCAAAACGTCCACGTCGACAAGATCGTCGGCGCCAGCGCCGCGTTGCGCAAAGCCGCCGAGCAGAGCCAATCGGCCGTGATGAATCGCAGCAACGACGCAGCGGCCAGCGCCGGCAGCCGCATTTTTGACGGCACCAAGAACTCTGCTATCAGTGCTGCGGGCGCTCCCAGCCTGGGAGGGGGCCAGTATCAGGCCCTCGACACGGCTCCAGTCAATCTGAAACTCAACGATCCTAAGATGGACAGCAAAGAGCTAAAAGAGCCGCCCGCCAGCGCCACGCCAGAGTCTTCCAGCACCGGCATGTCCAGCCAACAAATGGGGATGATGGCGGTTGGCCTGGTCATTGCCGGAGTTACCGGCGGTACCGCCGCGATGGGAGCAATGATGACGCAGATGATCATGGCTCAAGCGATGGCGCAGTCCCAGGCGTCCGAAAATAGGGCCAAAGCGAATTCTCAAGCGAAAATTGACGCACAGAAGGCGAATTTAGGCGGCCGCTGATTTAAGTTATTAGGAGGAGTTATGGCGCAGTTTCCTGACATCAAACCCGACGTCAACCGTGAGCCGGACCGCGAAAAAAAAGGCGCGGGATTTTTCGCGCGCCTTTTTGGCGGCGGAGCGGGCACGGGGACTGCGGGCCTCGGCGCCAGCGGCGTTGCCGGCGGCGGCGTGATGGCCACCAAAGCCGGCCTACTGGCCTTGATCTTGGTGGGATCGACGGTCGCGGGCGGAATCGGACTGGCGGGTTATCGATTATTCGGGCCCGGCTCCGATGAGAACTCGGATAAGAATTTTACTTTGTTCGCCGCCCGACCCAAGGATAAGGCGGCCGACGCCGACGCGGCCGGCGCCGCTACCAAGGACGCCAATTCGCAGTCTTTGCACATGTTCAACAAGGCCAATACCGCCGCGAGTTCAGCTGAGGGCAAGCCCGGCGAAACATCGGCGGGAGATGTCGCCTCCACAAGCGGAGCCGACTCATCCGCGTCGGCCTCCAGAAATAACGCGGGCTCCGAGCATTCGATTGGCGCCGACACGACGAGCAACGGAGTCCATAAGGGCCTGCTCAAAGCCGGTTCGAAATTTGGCGAGATGTCAAAAAGCTTCGGCAGCGGAAGCGGCGCTCCCGTTGTCACCAGCGCGAACCCCGGCAACAACGCAGCTTCCTCCGGATCGGGCGCAGCCGCGCGCAGTGGAACGTTGAGCGGTATGAAAAGAGGCGTGGCCGCCGTCGGCGGCGCTGGGCGCGCCGTGGCCTCGCGTATGGGCGCGCAATCCGGCGTGCGCAACGCGATGGGCGTATTAGGCGATCATCGTGGAGCGACGACCAGTTACGGAGCCGGCCGCACTTACGACGGCTCAGCCGCGCCGGCCGGCGTCAACCCCGGCGGCGGCAACGACATCGGTATGGGCCCTGGCGCAAATGCCGCGACTCAAGCCAAGAGCTCGCCGAATACCGCCGCCAATTCCAAAGAGTTCAAGGCCCCACCGACTCCCAGCGCCACCATGGCAGCACCCTGGCAGAACGCCATCGATACCGCCAAGTCGATATTGTTGATCGCGGCGGTTATTATGATGCTCGGGTACATGCTTCGCCGCAATCCTTATTTCAAGGCCATTAAAATGTATCTCGCAGCCTTGGTGTGTGTTCTGGGTGTGGCCGTCATTGCACTGGGTGCGCAAATCGCCGGTGGTGAATATGGTCAGAAAGCCCAAGGCGCCGTGCTTGGCGCGGCGGGACTGGGACTGACAATAATGGGTGCGGCTATGCTGATGGACGGCGATAAATCGACCTTTAAAAATGAGAATACCCTCGGTACAGAAGCTGGCGTAAAAGGGGCAGAGGCGACGGGTGTCGGTGGAGTCACTCCCGATAAGACTTTCGTAGGCCCGCCAGAAGCGAATGCGCCGGGGCCGGGCGGGGAAGGGCTTTTTGGGATGAACCCAATGGTCGCCATCGGGGGAGGTATTGCCGTTATGGGCCTGATCGGCACCATGATGATGCCTCCTCAAAAATATCCATCCAGCACTTTCGCCAATGGCCAGCCGCCGGACGCGCGGTTCTTCTAAGAGTTAGCGGGCCAAGAATCGACGCTGTCAGCGCTGATGCGGGTAGGTTCTTCCAGGATGGCGAAGATCCTTTTTGCACAATAGACGCGGTCGCGCCTGGCCGCGTTCGTTTGAGCGACGATCCCGAGCTTTTCTAGTTTTTTAATGCCGCGCTGCGCCGTGGTAAATGAGACCCTCAGTTCCGCAGCCGCTTTCTTGATCGTCAGGAAGGGGTTCGAGGCGAGCATATCCACGAGTTTTACTGGGATCAGCGAAGGTCGTCCGGCGGATGCGAGGCTGGCCTCCACCCGCCACGATTCCAAAAGTTTGTTTATGCGTTCGGCGCGGCTCAGGGCGTCCTCCGATTGGCGCGCCACGCCGTTTAAGAAGTAAATCAGCCACGCCTCCCAATTTCCGCGGGCGCTAACACCATTTAGCAGCTCATAATAGTCGCGGCGAGTTGCCTCAAAAAATGCGCTTAGGTAGAGTAACGGCGTCGGCAGTATCTCCCGCTCGATCAGAAAAAGCGTGATGAGCAATCGTCCTGCCCGACCGTTGCCGTCCAGAAAGGGATGAATCGCTTCGAATTGATAATGCGCCAGAGCCACTTGAATTAAGGGAGGGGTATCGCGTTCATGTAGGAATTTCTCCCAGGGTCCGAGACAATCCATCAGAGCGTCTGGAGGCGGCGGAACATACAAGGCTTGGGATAATGCGCAACCTGGCGCTCCAATCCAGTTTTGGGACCGGCGAAACTCACCCGGCGTCGCTTTTTCCCCTCGAACACCTTTCATTACTGATATACGCATAAGTAATAGGTCATTTGGTATGCTGGATGCATGTCACGACCAATCGGCAGTCCAGCGCAGTTGGAGCAACGTCGTCTTCGTGCCCTCGAGCTGCTGAAGGCCGGCCACGGCGTGTTGTGGGTCT